>JANPFC010000018.1:0-7222 GCA_031423235.1 Chlamydiota bacterium
CCGCCCCAAAACTCGCAATAATCCACCATCTTAACCCGCTCAATATTACAAATATGAACCAGTTTCCGATCGTCGATTATAGCGGTTTTGGCGCGTACAAAATTCCAAGTTTCAGGCCGAGCGCAGTATATCTCCTGATAGCACTGTATGGATGGATTTATCGGGTAGCAGGAGATTGAGCTGCCCGTCTTTAGTCAGCGAGTGGCAAATCCCGACCCACTCCTTTTTCCCATCATAGCAGCGGACTGTTTGCCCTTTTAGGGCCATCAGATGGTCGAACTCTTTATAAAATGGGGCGAATCCCTCTTTCTTGAATTTTTCCAAATCTCCCGCGAACTGCTTTTGCAACTTGTGCAAGAGCCCCATTTTGTCCCACTTTTCCCCCGTTTCAATCAGCAAGGATGTGGCTGGCTGATCGATCATCATAGCGCTTGCCTTATCTAAATTGACATTGATCCCAATGCCGATAAAGAGTTCGATAACGTCCCGGTGAAATTGGGTTTCGCATAAAATACCTGAGACTTTTTTCCCATTCAATTGGATATCGTTTGGCCATTTGATTTTCGGTTTAAGCCCTTCCTGGATGAGCAAAGCGGCAAAGCTGTAGGCCATTACTTGGCTTAGGCTGACCAGATCTCTCGTATTCACGGGGAGAGTGAAGTAAAACGTTGCATAGATGTTGCCCCCTTTTGGCGAGACCCACTTTCTCTGGTATCTGCCTCGGCCTGCGGTCTGCTCTTCTGCACAGATGCAGGTGATTCGATCTTTTGGAAACGTTGCGGCGTGGTGTTTTGCATACGTGTTTGTTGAATCGACTACTTCTAATTGGATCTCATGCATATTGTAGACCTCTTTCCCTCATAAAAAATTGCATTCTATAGAATTTAGGGAATAGAATCGAGAATATGTGGAAATCTTGGACCTTCTCCCGCCTTGACTATCGGATTTTGCCCGTAATTTTGGGCCTGATGGTGATCAGCTTGCTGGTCATCTCCTCAATGACCGCTGATTTGGCTGAAGAGGGATTGAGTTTTTGGACCCCTCTTGTCAAAACGCAGCTCCGCTGGTTCTGTTTAGGGTGGGTTATCTTTTTCCTCGCCTCCGCTTTCGATTACCGCAATTTGCGCGACTGGAGTCTATTTCTCTATATTGCCGCGATCATTCTCCTCGTCGGCCTCTTCTTTGTCAGCCCCATCCAAAATGTACACCGGTGGTACAGAATTCCAGGTCTTGCCAGCTTCCAACCTTCAGAGCAGGCCAAGCTGATCGTCGTCATCTTTCTCAGCTGGTTTTTGGAACGGCGCGGTTCGAAGACTGGATCGCTTTCCACAGCCATGCAGATGGGCGCAATCGTTGGGCTCCCCTTTCTCCTCATCCTCAAGCAGCCAGATCTAGGGACCGCTCTCATCCTCTATCCAATCGCCCTTGTGATGGCCTATTTTGCCGATATCCACAAAGGGGTCATCCGCTTTGTCGGAGTGGTAGGAATCGGCGTTCTGTGCCTTGTCTCGCTCTTATTTCTCGGGATTCTCGATCATGAAGAGATGCGCCCCGTCTTTACAACCGTCTTAAAAGAATATCAGTATGAACGGCTCAATCCGAATACGTACCACCAGAAAGCATCGCAAATTGCAATCGCTATTGGAGGCGTTACAGGAACCGGATGGCATAAAAGCGACTTTTCGGGCCGCAAATGGCTGCCAGCTGCCCATACAGATTCGGTATTTGCAGCTTTTGGCGAGGAGTTTGGGTTTGTGGGGATCTTATTCTTGCTCCTCCTTTATTACGCGTTGATTTACTTCAGTTTTCAAGTAGCGGCAGTCGCTAAGGATCTCTTCGGACGCTATCTGGCAGCAGGGCTTTCGGTCTACCTCGCGATGCACGTCCTTGTAAACATCGGAATGATGTGCGCGCTCCTTCCCATTTCAGGCGTTCCTCTGATTTTTATAACGTATGGAGGCAGTTCCATCTTGACCACAATGGGCGCTCTCGGTCTATTACAAAGTATCTATAGTAGAAGGTTTATGTTCTGATGTATTTTCGGAAAGCGTTACTATCCAAACGTTTTATGATCACCCTGGGCCTGTTTCTGATCGGAAGCTTGCACACGATGATTTTCGCAATTTTTCAGATCCCTGAAAATTTCCTTATGGGCCGCACTTCTACGGAGCTTACCTTTGCTTGTAAAGTGGTCCTCTATACCTTTGCCATTGGAGTCTCTCTCAGCCATCAAATCCTTTGCCGGAAATTCGGACTCCGAAAAACCCTTTATATCGGGCTTCTATTCAACCTCTTTGGGATCACAACCCTTCTTTTAAATGAATATACTTCTAAAGGAGAAGGATTTGTCTCGCTTATCTTTTTGGATATGGTCTTTTTTGGGATGGCGCTTACTTCAGTCATCAACACGCTTGTTACCTATATGATTATAGAATTCCCGAAGAAGGTGGGAATTGGAATTGTGGCTCTATTCGCCTTTTTTAATCTGGGGTCGATGTTCGCACCTCTGCTTATAGATGTATTCCAAAGTTTGGGAATGAAGCACTATATGTATTTCGCGCTGATGGGGCTTCTTTTTTTAGGCATTTGGTTTGTCCACAAGTGCTTTTTCGATCCAGCAGTTCCCACTTCGCAGATCCATTTAAAGAAGGGGAGTATCATTTGGAAGCAGCTCCATTACCGCCTCGGGCTATTTGTTATCGCCATCATCGCCTACGGCCTCACTGAGACAACGTTTAGTTTATGGGGCTACATAGAGCTAAAGAACGTTCTTGGAGAGCAAATCGCGAATGAGACCACCTCATTTTTCTGGATGTTCTTGATCGTTGGGCAGATCTTTCTTTTGATCCCTCTCTATTTTCTTCCAGCAAAACGGATTTTTTTTGCCCTCGTTGCCGTCATCATAGCGGCGAGCTTCTTTTTCCCCCTGCAGCAGGAGCTCGCTGGCTTCATTTTCTGGCTGGCGTTCGCCGGATTTGGGTGCTCGGCCGTTTTCCCGATCCTCCTTTCCCAGATGGAAAAAGAGATGGCTCCTTTCGCCAAGGGAGGGCGCATCCTGCTATACATTGAGAAAAGTATTTCCTTGATGCTCGCCGGCTATTTTATCGGAGTGGGGATCATCGACTTATGGGTGCAGCTTCTCGGGAATAACCCGTTTTTCTCGATCCCGACCCACTTTCACCTTGCCGGAGCTTTTATCGGAATCACCGGCCTCATCGCCCTCTTCCTTAATTTAACCGCTCCTCAAACAAAGTCTTAATGTCCTGTCCTTTGTATTCTTGCTGTTCCTTTTTTGCCATTTGGTTTATTTTAGAGTTATGTAGTCTAGCGGTAGGGGACCATGTTCAACCATTCATTTATTTTTTCACCCGGTACTTGGCAAGGAGAAGGGAAGATCCTTCTAAACATGGTTGAAGAGGAGCTCGTCTTCAACACTAATTGGGCCGTTCAGAATAAAGACTTTGCAGGCAAAGTGACCTGCGCGCAGGAGATTCTGATTCAGGGCCTCTCCGAGAATATGCGCAACGAGCTTTCCTTCTACGACTTTCAAACCAAGACTTTTTCTGTCGATATGGAGAACCCGAATGTGGGACGCATAGTCGGGACAGGCGTTTACGACGACAAGATGATTGCCTGGGAATTCCGCAATAACGACATGAATTTTGAAGGCTACGAGACTTATAATCTCCAGCCGGACGGCAGTTACCACATGAAAGGGGAGTACGTGACGAGCGACCAGTTCCGAACGATGATTGAAGCCCGTATATGGCTTAGATCAAAAGAAGCTCCCTCTCAAGATGAATCTCAAGAGAACGAGGAAGAATGAGAAAATGGATTCCTCTATTTTTGCTAGCCTCATGCGCGCTTGGCGGCAAACCGGTTACAATGGACGCATTCTATGATATCGATCTTTGCACATCAACACCGCAAGTGATCGCCGCATTAGGCAAGCCTTATGCGATCCACAAGAAAGAAGATGGATACGTTGAGTACGAATATATCGAGCGGATCAAAATCGGCGCCAGAGATGCTGAAGAGCGCCATTATTTCATCTTGATCAAGGATGGAACGGTTGTTTCTAAGAGGGTGAAGCAGAGTTCTCCGCTTCCCTACGGATTCGATAGCTACGACATGCAGACCACCCAATCTGAAGTCTCAGAATAGTCATTAAGGCAGTCGGGGCGAAACACCCCCGCTGCCCCATTTTTCACCACCCGCGAACAAAGTTCGCTAGAGAACACCGAGCTCACAGAGACAGGAACCGAGAAAAGATTCATAAATATAAATCTTTTCTCAGTGCTTGTCTCTGTGAGCTCGGTGCTCTCGGTGGTGAAAAATTGGGGTTCGGGGCTTCCCCCGATTTTACAAGGCAAAAAAAAGGGCCGCTCTTTCGAGCGGCCCTTCATGGATAGAGAGCAAAAACTTAAGTTAGATTAGAAATCAAACTGTGCTTTCAGAGTGAAACCTTGTAGATACAAGTTGCTTGGAGAGTGTCCTGTTCCAGAACCCATTGAGTCTACGAGTTGTCTCATCATGTTTTGATTCCAAAACACTTGGAAATCATAAGTTGCAAGGATGTCTAAGTGGTAGTTGCGGCAATCAAAATAGCTGCCCCAGCCAAGACCTAAATTCATCTCATTAACAGCTCTTAAGCAGTTGTACCCAGTGAAACGGCTTCCAATAAATTCACTGTCTGTATCGAGCGATGGAGATTGCTCGTTAGCAACTTTTGTGTAGCGTGTGTAGAGAAGCGAACCAGATACGTCCCCTTCAAGTCTTACACCCCAGCCCAGATGCCACTCGCCAAGGAAACCGGCTCTTGGACCAACAGCCCAAGAATTGGATTTGTTCTTAGAGTACGCATCGATTGCTGGCGCCGCAGTAGCTGTAGTAGAAATATTTAGCTTCTGACGGATAAACTGTCCGCGCATACCGCCAAATGGAGCTACGATCAGGTGCGTTCCTTGGTAGTAAGGACGTGTTACACCTACATCAACTAAGTCCATATTCAGGCGCCATTTAGAGGAAATAGTCGCTGCAGATTGATCAGTTATGTTTAATTTGTAGTTAACCCAGTTTGACATAATCCAAACAGGTGTTCCGCCGCGTGCGTCTGTTGGAGCTGCGCTGTTCGTTGTTGTGGTCGATCTGAACCATGTGTATTCAGCATATGTACTCCAGTCATCATGACCGATATCCATTCCAAGTCCGATTTTAAAGCCTGGCTTGTACTGGTTGTTTTGAAACAGGAAGCCGCCATTAACTGGAGCTTGAGTTACTCCCGCAATTTGTGTAGAGCTTTCTGCTAATTCAAGACCTTCTTCGTATGCATCCCAATATGTGAAGCTAGCATCAACCCAGAAATCCCATGGGCATGGTCCTAAATCGTAATTTGCTGGCTCATTATAGGCAGATGGGAAACAGCAATTGTCGTTTGGATATCCACGCTCAAAGCATACTGGCGGGCACGGTTTGCACGGTTTTGGCGGGCATGGCTTTGGGCATGGTGCTGGTGCGCATGGCTTTGGGCATGGCTTCGGAGCACATGGCTTTGGGCACGGTGCTGGTGCGCATGGCTTTGGAGCACATGGCTTCGGACATTCTGTTGGTGCACAAGATTGTGCGGTTTCTGAGTCTGCTGCAAATGCAAATTGCACTAACAACACGCTCAAACCCGTAACAATCGCTTTGGATAAGAGTTTCATTTTTTGCTTCCTTTGCTAAAAAAAGGTTAAACCTATTCTCCACTTTGTAGAAATTCAATTTTTAGATCCAGAAAATTCATCAAATGATTTTTTCGCATAGCGGAAATTTCATCATCTCTTTAAAATCCCCACCTCAATTCTTAAATTTAGTTGAGGAGGTTTTATGTCGACAAACGGATTCACCGTAAATTCATTAGCAACAGCATTAGCCGATAGACAATTGGCGCACCAACAACTCGCAGAACCGCAAAGAGCGCAAATGCGCAACCGAATGGAATTCGATTTCAAAGTCACTGGATTCAATGGAACAACAGCTGCTGCCGTAGCCACGTTGGCTCTCGCAATCTTTACCAGCTCAGTAGCCATTTTCGTCCTTTCGGCGATCGTTTACAATATACGGCACTCATTCATGAGAGCTGTAGAAGAAACCGCTTTACTTAGACCAGATCAGCAAGCCGTTGATCCAGATCTTCTGCAAAGGGTGGCAAACTTGAATCCTGTACAAAGAAGAAACGAGATTGCAGCTCATCTGGATATCCATGACGAAAACTGGAAAGTTGTTCAGTACCAGCTTTTTGATTTCAAAGTCTGGATGAATTGGACGCCGGTTGCAGCAGCCGCAGTAGGTGTTGACGCTCCAATTCGCCGTGAAGCAGAAATGGCAGCACCAGCCGCACCAGCCCCAGCTGCTGAGTAAGAAATAGCTGCAGCAGACGTTTAAACTTTAAAGGAGAATATATTTGTGCCAGTTCTACAAATCACAACAAGACAAGCCATTGAATGGGGCGCTAACTCGCTGCTCGAGAAACAGCAAATTAGCCCAGAGAGAAAACGAGAGATTAAGCGTGTCACAGAGTTCAATCTCTTAACAACCGCATTTAACGCCTCTACTATCCTTATAGTAGCCGCCGTTGCAGCAGCCGTTCTGTTTGCATACACAGCTGCCTTTACGCTCGGAGCGATTGGACTATTTCTCAGATATGCAACAGAGAAAGAAATCACAAAATATACGTTGCCTGTTCAAGCGCCGGCTGGTCAAGATGATGTCCAGGGGGCGGCGGCTGCAATGTGGGCGCGATTGAGAGATGCATATAATTCAGCTCTTCTTCGCAATGCTCTTCATCAAGCAACGCCAGAAGAGAAAATTGCAAACACGTTCTTAAATGTTGGGCTGCCGCGTCAAGAAGGTTGGGAGCCAACTCCAGTTATTTTTGACGACTTTCCAATTTGGAGAAACAAAATTGAGGTTCCTCCTGCATTGGCAGCTCCAGCGGCAGCTCAGGCTGCACATGCTGAGGCTCCCGCGGCGGCAGCACCTGCTGCTGCGCCAGCTGCTCCTGTTGGGGGTGGTGGCTTAGCCCGCTTGGTGGGTATGGCCCGGGCAGCTGTTGCTGCGGTTCCGGCCGCTGCCGCTCCGGCAGCTCTCTAGATCCTTATATAGAGCGGCTTTTAGCCGCTCTATATACCGAAAAAAGTTCAAGAATCGAAAAATATTTTTTTACCACCCGCGAACAGGG
>JANPFC010000019.1:0-22445 GCA_031423235.1 Chlamydiota bacterium
GAACAAAGTTCGCTAGAGAACACAGAGCTCACAGAGGGAGAAAATAATATCATAGACAAAATCATTGGGACGGCCAAAGGCATTAATTGATTTAATTTCTTATTTGAATCTATCCGAGAACAGATATGGATTATTGACCAATTTCAATGTGAGATTATTACGTGAGGGGATACGTCGACTTAAAGTTTAATTAGCTCTGTGAGCTCTGTGTTCTCTAGCGAACTTTGTTCGCGGGTGGTAAAAAATTTCCCGATTCTCGAATTTTCTTCGGTATATACTGCGCTCGGTTTGAAACTTGGAATTTTGAACGCGCCAAAACCGCTATAATCAACGATCGTAAACTGGTTCATATTTCTAATATTGACCAGTTTACGATCGTCGATTATAGCGAGTTTTCGCGCGGCTCAAAATCAAAGTTTCAAGCCGAGCGCAGTATAGACTAACGACTGTTAGAGGGCTCTGCCCAATGACTGGCCGAAGTTGACTCGGGTTTCGAATCCTTGCTCTGTGTTCTTAACCAGATCGGGATCAAACTGCACTTTGCCTTTCTCAAAAAGCATCACTATGCAAGAACCGCCAAATTCAAAGTACCCTTTCTCGGCACCCTTCTTCACCGATTTCTCTGGGGCATACGTTTGACGAATCGTGCCAACAGAAGTGGCTCCAATTTCGACATAAAGGATCGTTCCGAACCGTTCGGTTTCGATTTCGGTGATCATCCTCTTGTTCTCAGCCAAAATTGAAATCCGTTTTCTCAATGCCATCGGATTGACTGAATAGAGGGGGCCATTGATCAGCGTGGCTTTAGAGGGAGTTCCGTCGCAAGGGAAATGGAAACGGTGATAATCGGATGGGCATAGGCGGACGATCGCCATCGAGCCGTCTGAGTACCGATTCGATGCAGCCATATTTCCAATAAATTTCCTCAGCGAAAATTCCTTTCCTTTAACCCAAAACTGATCAAACTTTGGATAGACTAAATATCTCCCATCCGCAGGCGTCGCAAGGACATTTGGATCCCTATCTATTGGCCGCCTATCTGGTTTTAACTTCCGGATGAAAAAATCGTTGAAAGAGGCAAAGTCAGATTCAGCAAATTCACTTTCATCAACTCCATAGGCTTCAATAAATGGGGCAATTTTTTTTGCGCTGCCGGAACGCTTTTGCAAATAGCCGTAGAATTCGGAAAACAGAGGGATGTGCGCAAGCAAAGGGAGTACAGCTTTAGAAAACAGCCCCTTTAAAAAGCCATCTCCGTAGAGGAGTGAGAGAGCTTTATGGCCGTAGACTTTTTCGACACGCTTTTCGCCGGTGTCCCGTTCAATGTAGGTTATTTCCATTCCGAGATAAGGTATCTATATAATCAAATTTTTTCAAATGATTGTTCTGAACGCAACCTGGAATAAATGCAAAGATCGAGATAAGCGCCTCGATGAAATAGGGCTGAACGGGCAATCCCTTCAAACTGAAATCCACACTTTTGAGCAATCCGAAGCGCCGCTTTGCTATAGCCTGGCACCGAAATTTGGAGCCTTTCGATCTTCTTCGTCGCAAATAGATAGGAAGTAAACAGGGGAAGCGCCTCTTTCATAAGCCCTTTGGCCCGATCTTTGGCGTGAAAGATATAGAAATGTAAATCAAGACAATCGAAGAAATGCTGCCGCTCAAACCAAATGGCTCCAACAGGCACGTCATCTTTAATAATAAGGAGAGTCCCCTTTTCGTCAGTCCAAAATCCAGTCTCGTAAAACTGCAGCCGAAACTGATGCTCTGAGAGAAGTTCACTCGACAAAAACTCCCCCTTCATCCGAATCGAATCGAAATAGGAATAGAATTCAGGCAAATCGCCCTCTTTAACAGTCCTCAGATGTAGGTTTTTGCCTTCTAACATAACAGGCGATGATAGCACTATTCATTTTATTAGAGAATTAATACAAAATTTGAATGTTTAATTTAAATTTTTAAATGAAAATTTAAACCTTGTGTGAAAAGGCAATTCCTACTAAAATTTTGTCAAAGTGATTAGGGTAATTCATGTTTGGACTCATAAAAAAACTCTTCGGAACGCATCAGTCGCGCATACTCAAAAAATACTGGCATCTGGTCCCTAAGGTAAATGCCTGGGAAGTCAAATATCAAAATCTTTCTGATGACGAATTGCGCCTCAAAACAATTGAATTCAAAGAAAGGCTTGCTAAGGGCGAACCGCTTGATTCGATGCTGCCTGAGGCCTTCGGCGCAGTAAAAAATATTTGCCGCCGTCTCTGCGGAACTGATGTCCACGTATCGGGCTACGAGCAGAAATGGGACATGATCCCCTATGACGTCCAGATTTTAGGCGCAATTGCGATGTTCTACGGCTCGATTGCCGAGATGCAAACGGGAGAAGGGAAAACCCTCACCGCCTCAATGCCCCTTTATCTCCATGCAATTACAGGCAAACCTGTCCACTTAGTCACTGTCAATGATTACCTCGCTAAGCGCGACTGCGAATGGATCGGATCCATCTTCCGCGGACTCGGGATGAATGTCGCATCCCTCACAAACGACGTCCATCCTTACAAGCGCAAAGAAGTCTACGCTTGCGATATCGTCTATGGAACTGCTTCTGAATTCGGCTTCGATTATCTCCGCGACAATTCCATGTCCATGCACAAGAACGAACAAGTGCAGCGCGGCCACTACTTTGCCATGGTCGACGAAATCGACTCCATACTCATTGACGAAGCGAGAACTCCTCTCATCATTTCCGGCCCGGTCAATGGCAGCCGCCAAATGTACGACGACTTGAAAGAGGGCGTCGCCCACATGGTGAGAACCCAGCGCGACCATTGCAACCGCCTCGCCACCGAAGCGCGCCGTACCCTTGAGTCTCTCGGACTCCTCGAAGAAACTGAGACGCCGAAAAAACTGACGAAAGCGGAAGAAGAAAAGAAACAAGAGACCTTCAAAAAACTCTGGCTTGTCAGCAAAGGGACTCCGCGCAATAAAATCCTGAAGCGCCTCAAAGAAAATCCCGACATGCGCGCCCATATCGACAAGTGGGAAACCTACTTTTTCGGCGAAGCGAATAAAGAAGAGAAGTTTGAGACCCTGTCCGACCTCTACATGGTTGTCGACGAGCGGAATAATGAGTATGAACTGACCGACAAAGGGATCCGGAACTGGGGCGAATTCAAAGAAGGGGCTGGCGCAGACGACTTCATTATGCTCGACCTTGGACACGAATACCATTCGATCGATCAAAGTTCCCTGTCGGAGCCTGAAAAAATGCAGGCGAAGACGACACTTAGAGAAGAAGATTCAAAGCGCAAAGAGCGGGCCCACAACTTACGCCAAATGCTCCGCGCCCACCTCTTGATGGAAAAAGACATCGACTACATTGTTCAGGAAGAAAAGATCGTTATCATCGATGAAAACACAGGCCGCCCTCAGCCGGGAAGACGCTTCTCCGATGGGCTTCACCAAGCGATCGAAGCCAAAGAAGATGTGGCGATCCAGGGCGAAACGCAGACCTATGCGACCATCACGCTCCAAAACTACTTCCGGATGTACGATAGACTCGCAGGGATGACCGGTACTGCGATGACCGAGGCTAACGAATTTAAAGAGATCTACAAGCTTCAAGTCTTGGAAATCCCCACCTACCGCGATTGCGCAAGGGAAGATTTCGATGACGAGATCTACATGACTGAGAGAGAAAAATACACAGCTCTCCTCAAAGAGATCAAAGATGTGAACTCCAAAGAGCGCCCCATTCTCATTGGAACGGAATCTGTCGAAGTTTCCGAGAAGCTCTCTCGCATCTTAAAGCAAAATAAGCTGGAACACACGATCCTCAACGCGAAGAACCACGCCCATGAAGCTGAGATCATTGCCGACGCTGGCAAGAGATCAGCTATCACACTCGCTACCAACATGGCAGGCCGCGGTACGGACATTAAGCTGAAAGAGGGTGCACGCGATGTGGGAGGCCTTCACGTTATCGGCACCACGCGCCACCAATCGCGCCGTATAGACCGGCAGCTTAGAGGAAGATCTGGACGCCTTGGCGATCCAGGCTCATCCAAATTCTTCGTCTCTTTCGAAGATTCGCTCATGCGCCTCTTTGCATCTCCTAGAATGACCGCACTCCTTCAGCGCTTCCGTCCGCCAGAAGGTGAGCCGATCTCTGCAAAAGTGCTTAACAAATCGATTGAAACGGCCCAGAAACGGGTTGAGCAGCGCAATTACACGATCCGCAAACACACTCTCGAATACGACGATGTGATGAACAAACAGCGCAAAGAAGTTTATTCCTTCCGGAACGACCTTCTTTTCTCCGACAAGCCAATCCAGATTGCCGAAGAGCTCTTGGAAACTGTAGCGCGCCAAACGCTCGCTGAAAATCCAGATAAACCGCAAGCCCTAGAAGCCCACTTCCCTCTCACGTTTCTACAGACAGAAACTGAGAAAGAGATCGTGGAAAAAGTTCTCTCTGGCTTCTCGCAGAAGATTTTCTTCCAAAGACAGCTCCTCTCTTCATTCCGTCCTGAGCTGAATGAAGCTGAAAAAGCGCAGAACGTCCTCCACGAAGTGATCCGCAACCTGATGATCCGGAAGATCGACCAACTTTGGCAAGAGCACCTCCTGCAGATCGACCACCTCCGCTCCGATGTCCATATGCGATCGGTCGGGCAGAAAGATCCGCTTCTTGAGTTTAAACACGAGTCGTTCGCCCTCTTCGAAGCGTTTTCGACACGTCTCCGCCAAGAAATTGCCCGCGACCTCTTCCGTTTTGAGATGATGCCGCAGCAGCCAGATCAAACGACCCGTACAAGACGGATCCCAACACTCGTTCAAGGAGCTTGATGAAATTCCGCACCCTCATTTTTGGTCTCATTGCCCTCAGCTTCATGGCAACACTATTTGCTGACGGGACAAGAGCTGAAGGCGGGGGGCAGTATGGCAAGGAAACGCTCGAGTCTCTCGGTGGAAACGGCCTCATCAAGCTCAACGGCACTTCCATTACGAATGGGATCCAACTCACAGGAAGCCTGATCTCCCAAAATGGGGAGATTGGCTCTCTGGATGTGATCGGAGAAGTGAACCTGACCGAAACAACCGTAAAACACGGTGGAATGGTCATGGGTTCGATCCAAACAACACGATCCGCCATCAAAGAACCACTTACCATTATGAGTCATAAGTCGGTCTTTACCGCGAGCAAACTCATGGGAATCACCGTCAAGCACGATGGCGCGTCCAAGGGAAAGCAGACCATCGAGCTAAGACAAGGAACCCTCGTTGACGGCCCAATCCATTTTGAATCAGGCAAAGGCGAGGTTCTTATTTTCACAGGCTCTCAAGTTCTCGGCCCCGTAACTGGCGGCAAAGTCATCAAAAAATACTGACCAAAACGAACCGGATATTATGAGCATTACTTTAGCTTCGTATCAACAAGTTCAAGATACATGCAGAAGTTTTTCATTTACCATAGCTGCTAATCCAAGCACTCGAAAAGCTCTATTCGGCGCAATCGCAGCACTATACCCTCCAGAACAGATGGCTAACACGGCTTTTGCAAGCGGAGTTTATTACCGGCTTGCAGAGAGAGTCAAAGCAGGGCAAGAATTTGCGGATCACCCCGAATCCATACGTTTCCTAAAGCCTAAAGCAGAGAGATACACTCAAATTTTCCAAAGAATTATGACCCAAGTTGAGACCTCTGCCTCGCCGCAAGAGAATCTTGAAACTAGCCTTACGGACTTAAGAAAAACACACATCCAATTCATGAACGCATATATTGCCGAATATGAGAGAGTTTATCCTGAGTCTTCGGATGTAATCTGTGTAAATTACAAAGATACAATCAACTTATTTGTAGACGCTATGACCCCAGAAATTGAACTACACAGAGAACTCATTGCAGTAAATGACCCTTGCCTATTCTCCCGAATTCCGAAACTTGCAATCGAAAAACTACTCAAAGAGCCTGCCATTGCACCCGAATTACTCGAATCCTTTGCAGGTATGATCATAAAGAAACGGGCCTCGTATAACGGGCTATCTCAAGAGGAAAAAGAGAAACTGCATCTGAAACTTCTTGGAGTTGCGGTTGAACTAGAGCCAACAACTTTAGAATTATTTAAATCAATCGAACAAATCTCATACCTTGTACAGAGGAGCGATGCAGGCAAAACCAATCTTGTATTTAGGGAAACAATTAATCTGTTAGGGAAACTCTGACTTAATTTCCTCACCTTCTTCATGCTCAGCAAATCGATCCGCGAATGCCTCTGCTCGTGGATGAGGTGCCTCATCCATCATGTATTCTTCCACCATCTGACGCTCTAAATAGAAATCTTCATGCTCAAGCACTTCTCTGCCATAAATGACTCCCATGTGGAATGGGGCGTAACCCAGTTTTACACAAGTCTTTATAACCGCTACACGCTCCCTCATATGAGTCAATCTCTCTGGAGTCCAAAAATTGGGATGCTCCTGAGCGACCTTCCGCACAAATTGGTCCAAAACTCTGCCTTCAAATAACTTTGCGAGCACTTTAGCCATCTTCGAACTATTCGGATTGAATGGAATCCCCGCCCAGTTATGCTCTTTCCATTGATGCGTTTTAGCTAAGGTGCACGCATCATCTTCTAAACATAACTCTTCATGTGGCAATATATTATCGTTATCTGTTTCGAAAAATCGAATAATCTCGCCGTCGCCACCCAATTGCAATCTTAATTTATCATCCTTAGCATCTATATCGCCCAAGAAATAATTAAGAACAGCTTTCAATTGTAAACTTTCAATTTGTTCGGGGGTAAAATCCTCTTTAGGAACATCTCTTAAAAGCCGCCCGTGAATTTTGACCTTATCTGCACTGTCAGTTTGGTCCACAAATAGCTGGATTGAACTCCCGTCGCCATCTCTGTACGTTGGCGGAATCAGATCAAATCCAAAAAATGCGTCGGCCATATACGCTACTGCGCCAGCCACCCTTGGATCATGCTTACAAACATCAAGCTGCGGCCTTTCTCCAATCATACTCTCGTTGAAAAACGGTTTTCCTGCATTGGGCTTTATAATCACCAATTTACGCCCGTCGAGACCAAAGCCAAATTGGGCTCCATTGGCCCCAACACCGATCTTTTTCGGTTCTACGCCTAGTTCCTGAGCAAGCCGTGTCTCTCCAACTCGAAGGTCCCATTGAGCGCGTACTTGCTTATTTCTTCCTTCCGCCCAATTAGATTCCAGGCCAGGAATAACTCGTCCATCACCATTTGGACAGCAGTGCCTCAAAATCCTTTCCGCTTGCTCATTAGCTCGGAAAGCTTGTTTCATCTGAACTGATAAAGTGCACTGCACATCTCTTGACAATGAACCAAGGTTGAAGGATTTCCATTTCCTCAAACATTTATAGAATTCGATTGTATCTTTCCGCATTGGAAATCGAGGAGTTTCTCTATATGCAAGATGCGCATATTCAGTCAAACGGGCTTGGCGATCTAATTCTGATTGAGGGGTACTAGACGAAAAGAATCTCGATACTCTCTGCATAATTGGCAGTATTACAAGCTGGGTCCCTTGATCTGTTTGTGCCACATCTAAGCTGCTCTCGCCGCATGTTTGTAGAAGAACTAGATCCTCATTCGGATTAGCCCATTCGGACTGGGGCTCCTCGACCACTGCCGCACAAGGCACACGGCTAGAAGGCCTGTATTCCACTGTAGAAGGTAATTGTAAATGAAACGCCATAAATCAACATCAATTATATCAAATAATTGAATTGATTTTAACGATAATTCAACAAACTCACACAAACCTAACTATCAGTCGTTTATGGCCAGTAGAAGCTGGCGGTAATTGGTTTTCCCGGTAGCCATTAAGGGGATTTCCTCCACTCTTAGAACCGAAGAAATTTTAACTAAATTACTAAAGCCGGATTGAATCAAGATCTCATTGACTGACTCTTTTTCGATAGGGAAGATAGTAAAGAGGATGAGCTTAGGTTTGCCGCTCTCTCCCTCATCCGCGCATAGAGCAAGCGCAGGCTGAGCAGATGAAATCAATTTCCTTTTGATCAACTCTTTGGCCAGAGCTTCCTCAATAGCGCCTAAGCTAATCATTTCCCCGCCGATTTTCGTAAACCGCTTTAACCTTCCAGAAAGAGTCAAGTTCTTGTTTTTATCCAAAAACCCAATGTCTCCCGTACGGTACCAACGCTTGCCATTAATCGTTATGAATGGGGACTTCTGTCCTCCCAAATAGCCATTAAAAACGTTTTCTCCATGAATGCAGATTTCCCCCTCTTGGCCATCAGCAAGGAGCTCTTGGGTTTCAAGATGAATTGTGCAGATATAAACATCGGGCATAGCTGGCCCAACCCCTACACTGGGGCGGTTCGGTCGATTGACCGAAATAGTCGGCGAGCACTCAGTGATCCCATAGCCTTCTAAAAGAGTGGAGTTAGGGATGGAGTGTTTAATCTGGTCGTAGAGTTCTTTGGGAACCTTTTCGGCGCCCGCGATGATGTAGCGGAGCGACTCTAATTGCCCAGGTTTTGCTGCAGCTAGAAGCCCTTTTAAAAAGCTGGGGGCCGAGCAAATGTGAGTCGCCTTCCATCTTTCAATTCCCGCAGCGAGGGCAAAACTGTCCGTGGGATCTGGAGAGAACGTTAGCCTGATCCCGCAAAATATGGGAAGAAATCCACTTACTGTAAATCCAAAAGAGTGGAAGGGGGGCAAGAAAGAAAAAACGGCGTCAGCGGGGCTAAGGTCTATAGATCGGAGTCCCGAGCGGATGTTCGCGAGGAGGTTTTTATGGGAGAGAGGAACCCCTTTTGGAGTAGCTTCCGTACCACTTGTAAAGAGAATGACCGCAGGTTCGGTTTCATCGATTTGGTCCAACTTCAATTTTTTTAAAACGGCTGGGGTAGAGAGAAGGGTTAAGTAAATTCCTCTTAATTTCATTTTAAGGGGCAGTTTGAACCGAATATCCTCTAAGGTTTCTATAGAATCGATCACCCCTCCAAAATCGATATGCGAGAGCTTGTCCAAAAACCGCATGGAAGTGATCACTTTTTTTGCAGATGTGAGGGCGATCATTTGTTCCAGATAGCGGGGGCCTAATGTCCAATTCAGCATGACTGGAATTTTTCCTGCCAACTGAATGGCTAGAACCAAAAGATAGGCCGCATTTGAAGCGGGAAGCATGATGGCAATATGATCTTCTGGCTCAGCGCGAAAATACTGGGCTAAGACTAGAGCCGCTTTTTTCAGTTTTTTATAGCTCCAAACTCCTACCACATCATCGCCGATGGCAGAAAACGAATTCATTCTCTTTGCTGTATTTAAAAAAACTTCAGGAAACGTACGGCCTACTGGGTCTTTGACCTCTGGCCGTCTTAACTCCTGAGTCCATGCCGTTTTTGAAGAACTATTCCCTGTTTCAGAAAGGCGCGCCCCCTCGGCAATTTCTAAAACATTTTGCACTGTCTCAAGATCTTCGGGGTGGACATTTTCCACATCATATTGCTGAGAGAGGAACGCAATCAATTCGGCGATGTTTAACGAATCCATTCCTAGATCTTTTCCTAATGTCATCTCTGAGGAAATTTTAAGAGATGGGCTCTCCAAAATCTTCTGAATTGCAGCATAAACCTTGCTTCGGGTTTGCGAGGAAATAGCTTTAGATTTTGTGATTAGACGTTTATTTTTAGCACGAGTGATTTCGGGAAACTGTTCACGCCAAAATCTATAGGAAACAAGTTTCAGCGGCTCGCTTTCATGGATATTTCCCTCTTCATCCGGATATCGGTTATACCAGTTTTCAAGATAGGTGTTGAATTCGATGCGGGAACATTTCCGCGGCAGATCATCAGGAACTCCGAATTCAAGGTAGATTTTTCTCCGAGGAGTGAAGAAAATCCCATTTTTAAAAAGGATTTTGATTCCGCGCATCAATGCATCAAAGGGATCAGGAGAGGTTCCGGTTATTGCTTTTGAGAAGCTGCTGCCCCAAAGTCCGGTTAACCGGACGAGTACCACATTGATTTCTGTTGATTGCTCAACCAGATCATGAGCGACCGAAGAGCCTCCCACAATCTCTTTTCCTTGGGCCTTCAATTTTCCCGACGGGAAAATGACAATATTATCTCCGGATTTAAGAGCGTCTTTCACTTTTCCAAGAGCCATTTGCGCTCTTTTGATTTTGAGCTGGTTGACTTTCTCAAAATCGGGGATGGGGATCCCTTTCGTTAATTTAATTAACGGATGGATCCAAGACATGTGAAAGATCGATTCAGCAACAAGCGGACGCATCTGAAATTTAGGCCAAATCCGCATAAAGATGAGTAACGGGTCTAAATGAGCTGTATGATTGGGTAGGAAAAGAATCCCTTTCATTTTTTTAGACTTAAGCTGGTCTAATCCTTTGACTTCCACCTTGTATCGGAGAGAAAAGACCAACCGGGAAACAAAGAAAAGAAACATCCAAAAATAGTAATACATGCCCGAAATTTACACTTTTACTAGTTCTACAATCAATTAAAAAATTGGGCTCCCCCGACTGGTTCCTTTCTTAAAATTGGGAGATAGAGTAAGAAAAGGATTATGATCCTTGCCGATATTATCAAGCAGCCAGCCAAGTTCGACTGCCTCAAAGATCCGATTGTTTTACAAATCGAATCTCTCAACTATTCCCACTTTCACGTAATCGCGTTCATTATCTTCGTCCTCGCCATCATCCACACTCTTTGCGTATATAAAGTGCATGAATGGGCCCGCTCTCTCGAACTGAGGCAAAGATCCAAGCTCAAGGCGAGAAATCGGGAACGTAGTTTTTTCGTTCATATCCTCTACTTCCTCGCTGAAGTCGAAGTGATCTTTGCTTTTTGGGCGATCCCCCTCTTTATGACCATCTGGTACTTTTACGGTTGGACGATCAGCCTCGAGTACATCAATACGCGCGACTACACCGAAGCCCTATTTGTTGTGGTCATCTTAGCCATGGCATCGACCCGCCCGATTGTTCATGCGGCCCAAAGCCTGATCCATTGGGTTGCCCGAGGGCTTGGAGGGTCTCTTTCCGCATGGTGGTTTGTTTTACTCACCATCGGCCCCCTTTTGGGCTCGCTCATCACGGAAGCTGCCGCTATGGCTCTCTGCGCCCTTCTTTTATCGCAACAATTCTACGCCTACCACCCGAGCAAAAAACTCGCCTATGCAACGCTTGGCCTCCTCTTTGTCAACATATCTGTCGGGGGGATCTTAACCGACTTCGCCTCTCCTGCAGTTTTGGTTCTTGCCCACTGCTGGCAATGGACGATGTCGGACATGTTCTTTGACTTTGGTTGGAAAGCCACTCTCGGAATCATCATCTCTAACATTCTGTACTGGATCTACTTCAGAAAAGAGCTCGCGCACCTAAATCTCAAGAGGAAAGCTGTCGGCATCTACACAACCTATTCCACCAAAGGTCCAGAAGAGCCCATTCCCTTTTGGATTACGATCATCCACATGCTTTTTATGGTTTTGATCGTCTCCGTTTCCCATTATCCAGCCATCTTTATCGCAAGCTTCCTTTTCTTCATCGGATTTCATCAAGCGACGAGGCCCCATCAATATTCGATCCGGATTGGACGCCCGTTGATGATCGGCCTCTTCTTATCTGCACTTGTCATTCATGGCGGTCTGCAGGGTTGGTGGGTTGTCTGGATCCTCGAAGGCTTAAGCCCGCTATCTGTCATGGGAGTGGCCATTGCCCTCACGGGCTTCAATGACAACACAGCCATCTCTTATCTGACCACATTGATCCCGAACTGGGGCGAAGTGTTCCAATACGCTGTCTTTACAGGCGTTGTAGCTGGAGGCGGACTCACTGTCATCGCAAATGCGCCGAATCCTGCAGGCTATGCCATATTGAAAAAGCACTTCTCAAAAGGGATCAAGCCGGTGAATCTATTCCTCGCCGCCCTCATCCCCACTTTAATCCTCTATGCGGTGTTCTATTTCTTTGGTCCGCTCTTTTAACTTAATACACAGCATGTGGAGGGCTGTAATGGCTCTCCGCCGATCAACTGATTCAGCCTATCGGGCACTCTTGTCCTTTCTGCCAAGAGAGTTTCGCGTAAACTCACAAGTGCCTGATTGCTCGCTAACGGGGCAAATTTCGAGTTCAAAAATATGACAATTCTCTCCAGAATCTGGGCCTTGGTAATCATGCCGGGAATTTGAATGAGGGCATAGATGTCCATATAACTAAGATTTTCGCCAAATCTAAGTTCATTTATTCCCATTTGATCTTCATCTTCAAAAAAGTTCATAGGCAGTCGATATAAAATCATTTCGTAAACACCATTTGCTATGGGAAGAGGCGACATGCGAATAGTTGATATGAGTGAACGTAAATCATTTGGCGAAATATCGTTGTAGGATTCCGGATGGGCGTTTAGACAATTGATCACTCCAGCCCAATCACTCCGTCCTAATAAGTCATTTATGTTTGGTTTGAAAACTTTATTCCCAAGCATCTGCACCTTATCAAAAGAGACCTCAAGATGCACTCCTTGCGTCATGAGCGGAGGGAGTTTCACAAGACCGTTAGGAACATTGTTAGGTTGCTTAATTCGAGCCTCTAAAGTGTTTCCTGTAACGCGGTTGAAATCGTCAAATTCTCTATCCAACAGAGCATGCATCCCTCTTTCAGTCCTAAGTTCTTCTGTAAAGAGTTTCACAACGGATTTCCCTTGCCAATACGGTTTGAATCCTGGGAAAAACAGGGGGGCGACATACTTGTTGAAGTTTTCAGCATCTACAGTGCTGTTGAAATAAAAATCGGCTCCGCCTGAAAACATCCCATTTCCCTCTTCATACACCTCTTTTCTGACATGGCCAACGGGCATGAGAAATACATCAGACTCTTCCTTCAATTGGCGGATGAATTCCATCACGTTTCGAGCTGTCCTTAATTGAAAATCAATCATTGCATTCGCACCATTCCGATCGCAAAATAGGCGAACAACATGCCTGTTTTGTAGGACATGCAGATAAGAAGCCCTTCCAATGTTGATGATATTTGGTCCCATTTCAACCGCACTTCCCCTCACTGAGAATTGACTGCCAAATGCGCTTACCATGATTAACTCCTAGTTTTTTAAGCCGAGCAGCCTAATGGACACATAAATTTTGTTCAAGAAACTATTGACAACCGATATGGAAATATGGATTCTAAAAATGTTTTAACATGAGGTTTTATGAACGCAGGTCTTCGAATTTTCGCTCTTATCGTTTTAGTGATTGGCATCATTTGTATTTATTTTGGATTGGATCTAAGCCATTCATTATCAAACAAGGTTATGAAACAAATGGCCGGATCGTACCCAGAGCATACAAAAAGATACTTTATGTGGGGAGCAGCGATGATCGTAGTGGGCGTAATCGCATTTGCAGCCACCTTTTTTAAAAGAAAAAAATAAGCTAGCCAAGCTATACTGCACCCAAATTTTTTGGGGGCATGATTGGCTGCATTTGCGATAACACACCCTGTTGCAACCGTTGCCCGGGCCATTGAAGACATAGTCATCACGGGCGCGGAAAGCGAGTATTGCATTGTGAAGATGGGCTGCGCGGTATTAAGTAGGGCCGTCAGCCTTTCTGTTTTCCCCGTCTTTCTCTTGATTGAGCTCACCTTTAAAAGAGTTCCCAAGTTGCTCCTGGCTATCGGCAACCAACAAAAGTTTAATAGCAGGCTCGACAAGGTAGCGAAATACGCCTCAGCGATCTTTACCTCGCCATTAGGAATCCATTCGCCCGAAGGGGTCTCAGGCTTTTTTCTAAAAATCCCCCACAGCAAAGAAGTGCGCCCTTTTGGCGTCGAGGGGGTGTATGGACAGAAAGTCGATCAGATCTTCTATCCGAAAAATGTCGACGAATTGAGAGCTCTCGTTCAGCAAGCTCGGTTAGACAGAAAACAGATCTCAATAATCGGCGCGGGGATGAGCCAGGGGACCCAGACGGTGCCCCATAACGGCAGCCAAGTCGTCATCAACCTAAAGCATTTCAATCACATCGCCCTTTCTCAAGACCGGCAAACTGTTCAAGTGGGAGCTGGGGCCACTTGGGAAGAGGTCCAAATTGCACTGAATGACCAAGGCAAATCGACGATTGTAAAACAGGCCTCGGATCCCTTCTCTATCGGCGGATCGATTGGGATCAACTGCCACGGGTGGGCTCATGAGTTTGGCGCTATCTCCTCCACAGTCGAATCGCTTGAAATCATCGACGCCAATGGGGAATTCAGAAGGGTGAATGCCGGCGATGAGCAGTTTAGATGCATGTTTGGAACACTCGGGTATTTTGGAATCATCGTCAGCGCTACTTTAAGAGTCGCGGACAATGAAAATCTGATTCAAAAAGCTGAGGAGATCGACATCGATCAATTCCACGAACACTACCAGACAAAAGTGAGAGGGAGAGATATCCCCCTTTTCGGAGGCAGACTCTCCCTCGACAATCTGAAGGGGCCCCCACTCAGCAAAGTGTGCATGGTGACTTACGAAAAGGACCCAGCAGCCCCTGGAGCCGCGCCCACTGAAGATTTTTCTCCCGAGGGCAAATGGGGCACCCGTATTGAGAGGGGCGCCTTGAAGATGATTTCCCATCTCTCGAATTTCTCCATTTCGATATTGACCGGCCTATTTTGGGCGAGGGAAAAAGCGCAGATGCTTGCGGGTAGAAAATTGAGCCGCAATGAGGCGCTCCACCCACCGATCAACGCCTTTAAAATGCTCCACCATTCCAATCTCCATACGCAGTGGCTTCAGGAATACTTTATCAAGCCGGAAAACCTCCCCGATTTCATCCGATTTCTAGGAAATGAGCTGAAAGCTAATGACGTTCGCCTAATCAACGCAACCATCCGCCCCACTCCGAGAGACCCTGTGTCTATTTTGCCCTATGCAGAACAGGATCGGTACGCAGTCGTGATCTGTTTTTCACAAGTGAAGAGCGAGAAGGAGATGGGCAAGACCCAAAAATGGATCGAAAAGCTCAACCAATATCTAATCGACCATGGCGATGTCTACTATCAAGCCTACATGCCATTTACGACGCGCGTGCAGTTTGAGACCTGTTATGGAAGAGAACGGGTGGCCGAACTCAGACGACTGAAACAGCACTACGATCCAGGCCACCTATTTGGCAACGCCCACACAGCAAAATACTTCGACTAAGGGATGATTTCAATAGCAGTAGGCGACGATTCATTGCCAGATTCATCCAGCGATACAACATAGTATGCGTAGACCACGTTTTTCTTCCGATTATGGTCTTCGAATTTCAGAATATTCCGACCAACGGTACCGGCAACGTCTGTGAGGGCTGCATTTCGGTAAATCCTGTAACCAATGATTGTTGTTGTGCTTGGAGGGGCGTCCCATGTCAATACATTGACTAAATCGGTTTGTGTAAGAAACCGATTCTTTATCTGGAATCCACTAAGACCAAGGACCGCCTCGGAGCCAGGAGTGATTGCAACCCAAGCGGATAGGCCGGATGCCGGAATATTTGTAACCGCCAAAGTAGCTGTATCTATAACGCTTGTGAATAATACGCCATTATTTGCTACATAGAGCTTAGCATCATCAGGAGTAAGCGCTAGGTGGAAGGGTCTTGAGTTCATAAGGAGCATTGGAACTGGTGTTACCGCGTTCGTTGCTGTATCGATGATGCTAACGCTATTACCGCCAAAATTTGAAACATATAGTTTGCTCCCGTCATAAGAAGCTAAAATATATGTGGGTCCAATTCCTACGGGGATCGCTAGGCCGACAACAGTGTCGCTTCCTGTATCAATGACAGTAACGTCGTTGGTGCCGTTACTTACCACGTAAGCTCGAGGCGCATCGGGTAGGATCGCAATCGCTTCAGGAGAGTTGCCAACAGAAATTGGCAGGCCAATAAGCATATTGCTTGCGGTGCTGATGACTTGGACGTCGTCAGAAAAATGGCTCGCCACATAGACCTTCGTGCCGTCAGGGGTGATTGAGAGCGTTATGGGCCGAGCGACGAGGCCAAGAGAAATTGATGTTGTGGCATTTGTTGCAAGATTTATTGCAGTAACCGTATGTGCAGTTAGGCCAACTGGGCCAAAGTTTGGCACATAGCCCTGAGTCCCATCAGGAGTGATCTTCATCGCTTGGGGCTGCACGCCTACAGGAATGGTCATCGGATCAAGTGCATTATTATTCGTAATATTTATGATCGAGACGTCCTGGCCACCTGAGTTTACCACATAGGCTTTAGTTCCGTCAGGACTGATTGCTATATGAAAGGGAGCCTTTCCCACTCCCACATTGATGGTGTCTATGACCGTATTGGTTGCAGAGTCGATCACGCTGACAGTGTTGCTGCCAGCGTTTGGGACATAGACTTTAGATCCATCAGGCGTGATCGCAGCAAGCCCTGGGGACATTCCCACGGGAACTGGGGTTACGCTATTGTCCGAAGTATCTATGATGTCGATTACATCGTTTGTCACATAAGCGTTTATTGTCGCGGATAGCTGACTCGACACCGCCATAAGGAGTGTCAAAACGGGTACGAAAAGTTGGAATGGTTTCATGGGCCACTTTCTCTAGTTTTCTGCTAGAATAAGGGATTGGAGAATTTATTTGTCAGCACTAAAAAATAGGTGGTGATAGGATCACTTCACGTTTGGGATTGAAGGGACCATCGATTTCAGGTCGGGCTTCTTAAATCCTTTGGGGAAGTCGGCCTCGACTGCAGGAAGCCATGTTTGGCTTCTACCAAACATGAGCAGCTTGCCCCGAACCACCAAATTCCCATTGTCGATCCAAAGTTCAGAGTTATATACGTCCCCATGCTCCGGATCTAAAATTTTGCCCTTGAATTTAGCGCCTCGGTCAACGAGATACCAAATGATGTCTAGGCCGCTGTAAAATGGCTCGCCCACGATTCCAGGCGCCCTTTTTATTGGGTTATAGATGCTATCCTGCATTTTTCCATCAGGGCCAAAAGATCCGATGATCCTTCCGTAGTAGCGCCCCTCATGCTTGTAGACAGCTATGATTGCCTGCGCAACGCCCGATTTTTCATCGATTGTTTTCCAAAATCCCCCGATATCTTCAGCGGAAAATAGGGAGAACGAACAGATAAGGCAGAGTAGAAATTTGATCATGATATACAACCCAGGATGTTGATATCAAATTCGCCGTAAAAATCAAATTTGTCAACATTTTTTGACTGGGACGGTTACACGGTATTGAGGCGCGCCCTTGTCAGGCACGTAGGCTGCATCCATTAAGAATAGAATGTTATGGATCGTTGCTTCTTTAAATCCATCCGCCAACAGATGTATAGGCTTAAGAATAAAATTACAATATGTGCGATTAAGAATGATGATTTTGCAAAATGGCGATACTAAATATGAAAAATCATTTAGAACTTTTTTGGCAAATCTATCTGCTTTCTCTGCTGTTTCAAAGCCAAATACGACACCCTGATTCAGATCGTCGGCTTGGCTGTAAGCAAACCCATTTAATCCGTCAACTTGAAGTGTATATTTTTTACAACATTCGATCGCCATGCCGAAATATTATACAAAAAACAAAAATCAAAACAAACTTCAAATTAAAGTTTATTAATCGACTTGTACCCAAAGATCAGGAACGGGATGGAGCCTAGGACGTAGAAATACCAAAGGCGGGCGTCCCATTTGAGGACCATCGCCCCTTTGGTGGAGAATATGAGCATCAGCAGCCCAAATAGGAGGAGCTGGGCGCCCAGTGTCATGAGGATGGTAGGGCCTACGACGCTTTTGGTCTCTTCTTCTTCAACAACTGGGGGCATTAAAGGCTCCTCTTCGCGCACTTCTTCCATGCGCACTTTTGGGGGGTGCTGGGTGGGGTAGAGAGACTGCTGCGTGTTCAGGTTCTTAAGGGTCCCCGCTTGATTGTAGCTAGGGATCTGCTGCTCAGGCTTTTCCTCTCTTAGGTCGGCCGCGCAAAACGGACAAACGATGACATCGAGATCGATCTCCCCTTCGCAGTTGTAACACATTTTTTGACGTTTTTTCGTCTTCATAAAACACCCGTATAAAAACAGAGTATAAGGAAAGCCCCTTTTTTCTTATAATCGGTATTTTCAACGGAGAGCATATGACAGAGAGAAAAAAACATGATGTGGCAGTAATCGGATCAGGTCCTGGGGGCTATGTAGCAGCTATTCGGGCGGCTCAATTGGGCAAATCGGTCACGCTAATTGAAAAAGATCTCCTTGGCGGATGCTGTCTAAATGTGGGTTGTATTCCAACAAAAACCCTCCTCTCTGGTGCTGCCGTTCTCCATCAAGTTAAGCGGGCAAAGGATTTCGGGATCACAACAGGCCCCATCTCCTTCCATTACGACCAAATGAAGAAGAGAAAAGATCAAGTCATCTCAAAAATCCGAACCGGACTTGAGGGGCTGATTAAATCCAATAAGATCACCATTTATCGGGGAACCGCCCAATTTGAATCACCCAAACTGTTGAAAGTGATGGGAGCCGACAACCTGTTTGTCGAAGCGGAAAAGATCATCATCGCGACAGGTTCAGTGCCGATGGATATCAGAGCCTTCCCTTGCGACAATGATCGAATATTGAATTCCACCTCTATGTTGGAGCTCACTGAAGCGCCAAAAAGCCTGGCGATTGTGGGTGGAGGCTATATTGGCTGCGAGTTTGCCTCGTTATTTGCCGAGCTGGGAACGAAGGTGACCATTTTGGAAGCCCTCCCAACTATTTTGACTGCGCAAGGGGCTCAAATCTCTCAATTCATGACGAAAGCCTTCACCGCTAAGGGAATTGAGATCCAAACAAATGTGACCGTGAAAACCATTGAGAATAAAAACAACCACGTCCTCATCACATTCTCTGATGGGAAGACAATGGAAGCCGACTACGCCCTAGTCTCTGTTGGACGGAAAGTCTATACAGAGGGGCTCGGATTGGAAAAAGCGGGACTCAAGACAACCGATAGAGGGGTTATCGAAACCGATAGCCATATGGAGACTGAAGTTCGCGGCCTTTATGCGATCGGCGATGTGACCGGCAAGTGGATGCTCGCACATGTGGCGTCCCATCAAGGAGTCGTCGCAGCGAGCAACGCCTGCGGAGTCGAGGCCCATATCCATTATGAAGCAGTGCCAGCGGTGGTGTTCACCACTCCTGAGATCGCAACAGTCGGAATGACGCTTGAGCAAGCCCAGCAGGCAGGTTACAATGCGATAGCCGGATCCTTCCCGTTCCAGGCGCTCGGCAAAGCCCAAGCATCGATGGATACAGAAGGGTTTGCCCAAATGATCTCCGATAAAAAGACAGGTCAAATTTTAGGCGCGGTAGTGATCGGCCATGAGGCATCCAACCTGATTGGTGAAATGGCGCTTGCTATCCAAAACGAACTCACGCTAGAGTCGGTCATAGAGACGATCCATGCCCACCCGACCATTGCCGAAGCGTGGCATGAAGCGGCGTTGATCTCTCGAGAAACACCGATAAACTTTCCTCCTAAAGCGAAACGATGAGCAAATTAAACATCCTCCCCGAGAACCCCGAAAAAGAAGAAGGGGTTGGCAGATTTCCCTCCTGGCTCCATCGGAAGCTCCCGGCTGGAGGACAAATCTTCAAAACAAATGAGATCATCGATAAATATCGGCTGAATACCGTTTGCGAAGAGGCAAAATGTCCCAATCGGCTCGAGTGCTACACGAAAAAGACAGCCACATTTCTTGCATTAGGGAAGCAGTGCACCCGCAATTGCGGCTTTTGCGATATTGACTTTAGCAAAACCCCCAAAGCACCCGAGGCTGATGAGCCTGAACGGATTGCCCTATCTGTTCGCGACCTTGGACTTAAGCACGCAGTCATCACCATGGTTGCAAGGGATGACCTCCCCGATCAGGGAGCCGGCCAGATCGCCGCGATTGTCCGCGCCATCCGAAAGGAAAATCCAGGCGTTACTATCGAGGTGCTTATCTCCGATCTTTCTGGAGATGTAAAGCTGCTTTACATTGTTTTAGATGCACAGCCAGAGATCTTTAACCACAACATTGAAACGGTTCGGGCCCTCTCTCCGCGGATCAGGCACAAAGCTGAATATGACCGAACCCTCTCCGTTTTGCGAAACGCAAAAGAGTCGGGGAAGGTTGTCTATGTTAAATCGGGGATCATGGTTGGGCTTGGAGAAACTGAGACCCAAGTGAAAGAGACCATTAAAGATCTAGCTGAGGCTGGCTGCGACATCATCACGATCGGCCAGTATTTGCAGGCCAGCACCACTAAGTTGCGGGTCAAGGGGTTTATCCATCCAGATCAATTCAAGGCCTATGAGGAATATGGGCTCTCTATCGGCGTAAAACACATGTACTGCGGGCCCTTTGTCCGTTCAAGCTATAACGCCAACCTCTTCGCTGCCGGCATCGCCATCAATTCAGACTAAAGCTGTCGCTATTATAACCAATTGACAGGATGGACAGGATTAAAGGATAGACAGGATAAAAAAAAATAATTCCTCTTATCCTGCTTATCCTTTAATCCTGTCCATCCTGTCATTTGGCTCGCAGCAATTCACCTCTAGCCAGACAATTCATTCCCGTTTATATACCGAAGTTAGTTCAAGAAGCGGTTTTTAGGCGGGTTCAAAGCGCCTAAAATCGATTAAAAAAAAGGGGACAGTATTAAACCAATACGCCCCCCTTTTTTTTATCGATTTTCGGCAGCTTTCAATCCCGCCAAAAAGCCGATTCTTGAACTAACTTCGGTATAAAGGGAAGAAATGGGGAAACGGGCAGTTGAAGTAGCAACGATCATTTTGGCTGGCGGTCAAGGGACTCGTTTGCATCCTCTTACCATCCACCACTCCAAGCCCGCTATCGCCTATGGCGGCAGATATAGACTCATCGACATCCCTATTTCAAATTCGCTCAACTCCGATTTCCGCCAAATCTTCGTCATTGCACAGTATCTTTCCGGCGAGCTGCAGCACCATATCAGCCAAACATACCACTTTGACGCCTACCACCCCGGTTCAGTAGATGTGCTGACGCCGCAGATGAATGAAAAGGGGGAACAAGAGTGGTTTAAGGGAACAGCTGACGCAGTGAGAAAAAATCTGCCAACCATCCTGAAATCAACAGCTGACTATTTCCTGATCCTGTCAGGGGACCAACTCTACAACATTAATTTCCAGCATATGATCGCGTTTGCGCGGGCGAAAAAAGCAGACCTCACTATCGCATCGCTTCCGGTGTTGGGAAAAGATGCAAAACGGATGGGACTGCTTAAGATCGACGGACAGTGCCGCGTCACCGACTTCGTCGAGAAGCCCAAAGACAAGAAGGCATTGGAGAAATTCGAACTGACTCCCAGTTTCTACAAAAAATGGAAAATCCCTCCAGTAAAAAAGACATCCTATCTCGGCTCCATGGGAATTTACGTGTTTAAGCGCGAGGCATTGATCTCCCTTTTGGGCCAAGATAAAAGAGAGGATTTCGGCTACCACCTAATCACTACAGCAGTAAAGAAGAGAAAAACTTCCGCATTCATCTATTGCGGCTATTGGGAAGATATTGGAACGGTTGCCTCCTATTACGAAGCCAATTTAATTCTGACCCGTTCGCTAGAAGGGCTCAATACCTACGATGAAAAAAATCCGATCTACACCCGTCCCACCTTTTTGCCAGGCCCCAAAATCAAGCGGACTAAAATCACACAGTCGATCATTTGCGAAGGGTGCATCATCGAAGCTGAAGAGATCACCAATAGCGTCATCGGCCTCCGCTCCCATATCAAGCGGGGAACAATCATCCGCGATACGGTGATGCTGGGAAATCACTTCTATATGCCGCCTCTTATCGATGGGAAAGCGAAAGAGCAAGACTACTGGATTGGAGAGGATTGCTTAATTGAAAAGGCGATACTCGATGAGCACGTCCAAATTGGCAATGGGGTGAAGCTCATCAATAAGAAAAAGCACAAACACTATGACGGCGATGGGGTTTTCGTCCGCGATGGGATCATCATCATCACATCAGGCACAAAACTCCCCAACAACTTTGAATTCTAGTTATTTTCCGCAGAGAAATTGGATACAAGTTCCGATACCGCTGCTGTCATAAGAACACCACTCTAGGCAATTGTCCGAGCTACTGCTGCTAGCACCACCTAAAAAATAAGTTGCGCCTAGCATTGCGATTGCCAACACAGCAACTCCTATACATCCAAATGATTTATAGCATGAATGGCAAGCAGAAATCGTATCATCCGCATCATTCATTCTTGTAGTACCAAGACCTGATGTATTTGCTTTATACCGAAAAAAGTTCAAGAATCGAAAAATATTTTTTTACCACCCGCGAACAGGGTTCGCTAGAGGGCACAGAGCCCACAGAGAAGGATTAAATT
>JANPFC010000020.1:0-2382 GCA_031423235.1 Chlamydiota bacterium
CCGCCTTCTTTGGATTGAACGTAACTGCACGCCGCTTGAGAAAAAGCAGCTTTATCGCAAAATCATTATCCCAGAGCTTTGGAAAATGGGCCGCCACTACCTACTAAAAGCGGGCCTAAATCTGTTTTGTCCGAATTGCGATCGAAAGGAGAAAGCGCGCCGGTTGAAAGCAGGCTGCGCTGGAGCGCTCGATTTTTTTCGGAGCCGTTTTGGGAATTGCCCCAGCTGGCTCTTGAAGAAATCATCTTCTCGTTAATATGAATTATTGGCCAAAAATTCTTTGGAACAATTTTTGAGTGCCTTTCACTGCCCATCTTGACAGGATGACAGGCTCTGGGTTAGTTGGAGGCAATTCAGCTATATGAAACTCTCTTGGATTTCCAGCATCGGACCAAATATTGACCGGTTCAAATATCTTGAAAGCGCATGTTGCTATATCTCTAGACACTTCTTTAACACAGCAAAAGAGTTCTTTTGCATTTTCAGCAGATTGCAAACAAATTGTATGGAGTTCTTCGGGCTTAGCTAGTCTTATAGCTACCGCTGCAATAGCAACTGAAACTGAGAGTCCTAAAATAATTTTCGTACGATGCCGAGCCCAAAAACTCTTTTGTTGGGGCGCTCTTTGATCAGACGAATCGTCGGGAATATCGATCAGAAGACTGTTCAGTTCATTTTCATCGAAAGTTGATTCTTTTCCGTCATCTCGGAGCCAATCCCCATCCTGATACATTTTGGTCTGTTTAAAACACTTTTCGTGAAATATTATATCTAGGTCTTTTGAATGATAAGCAGGATCGCCGTGAGATATTGTTCTTGTAGGGTCCCCGCATGAACTGAAGGAGCAAATCCCTTTTACGTCATCTGTTGGGGTATATCCGCTAAAATCCCAATACGTCATTAACAACCCCTTAGTTAGAATCCCCAAAGGATTGAATCTTTCGGGGATAATGAATTAGCCAAAAATTCTGTGGAACAATTTTTGAGCGGCAGTTACTGTCCAAGTATCGTGGACAAATGGTACATCCGCACATTTTGGCAGTTCTGCTAGAGGCAATCGATCGAGGTCGCCAGCTGGAGTCCAGAAATTCGCCGCTTCGAATCTTTCGTAAAGGCATGATGCTGCATCAGCAGTTACTTGTTTAGCGCAGCACCAAAGATCAGCACCCTTTTCCAAGGATTGCAAGCAGTATCGATGCCATTCTTCGCCAGAAGAACGGAGTACTGCGGTACCCAGGATAGCAACTCCTGCCAGAAGAACCGCTCCAGCCATGATTTTGCCTTTATGCCGAGCCCAAATTCCTTGAGGTTGTCCTTCAACTTGATTTGAGAAGTCCTCTGATTTATTTCTTTGCTTCAACCTACGAACTGGACGTGCTGCTCGTGGGGATTCTTCTCCTGTGGATATTCCATAAACCTCGGCATCTGAAAATCCAAGTACACCGTCTAGTTCGCGCGATTCTTTAGCGGCAGATGTTCTATCCAAGCAAGCTTGATGAACTCGCATATCCAAACCACCAGCCTCATAAGTCGGTTGGCCCTTTCGAATTTTATCATGACAACTATTACATTTATCAGACCCTGTACCTTGCGCTGATCTCCACGCACCAAAATGATGAACTGACATCTTTATCTCCTGTCGCTTTATTAAAAATTACAATACATTATACTAATAATAAAAATATAAATCAACATAAATAATAAGAGACAAATACACGCAAATTAAAATATTTAATTTACACATTAAGGTATTATTTACTTCTTATTTTACCTGTGGACCGAAGAACAGGCCTGGGGAGCAATCTATGGGGTTTTCATTTTTGAGCATAGTTGCTGCTTTAGATGGGGTTTTTTGACGTATTGCAGCGTATCTGGCGTCGTCTTTATGTCTTAAATCCCATGCGTTTTTCAAGCAGAAGCATTGCTTTCTTCTGGCTTCTTGTTTTTGGACGGCTGTGGGTGCAGACCACCAGGAGGCTTCAGGAACTGGGTTTTCTCGGATACATTTCTCTTTTTGAGCCTCAGAAGTGTCGTCGATTCCCTTTTGGAATTCTGGCTCTTCTTCTGTAACAGGAGCTGTTCCTAATGGTTTAGACATAGGAGCAGGAATAACCGGTTCATCTTTCAATACAGCCGGTTGAGGTGCAACCTGAGTTGCTGGCGCTTTTGGCACACGAGGCTCTACGTCAATGGTAGGCTCATCTTCATGGACATATTTTCCGCTGATCGGTCCGCCGGTCAAATACTTTGGGTTGGGACATTGCGGAGCAGGACTTCCGATTCTGACAGGAGGGGTTGGCTCAACAGGTTGTGTTTCGTTTGCCATACAAGTTGGCAGCGCAACGGAGAACGGGCCCACCAGCGTAGAGTTCCAAACATTAC
>JANPFC010000021.1:0-1828 GCA_031423235.1 Chlamydiota bacterium
CCGCCTTCTTTGGATTGAACGTAACTGCACGCCGCTTGAGAAAAAGCAGCTTTATCGCAAAATCATTATCCCAGAGCTTTGGAAAATGGGCCGCCACTACCTACTAAAAGCGGGCCTAAATCTGTTTTGTCCGAATTGCGACCGAAAGGAGAAAGCGCGCCGGCTGAAAGCAGGCTGCGCTGGAGCGCTCGATTTTTTTCGGAGCCGTTTTGGGAATTGCCCCAGCTGGCTCCTAAAAAAGAACTAGACGCATTGCGCTAACCGCCAGTTATTTACAACAACTTATTGAAGCGAAAAACATGACCATGGTAAAATGACCATAGTCCTGGAGGATATATGACCGAGCATATGAAAGCTGGTAAATTCAAAGCTGAATGCCTAAAAGTGATGGATCGAGTTAGCAAAACAAGAAAAAAAATTGTTATTACCAAAAGAAATAAGCCCGTAGCTCAACTAGTGCCAATTGATGAGAAAGAAACAACCTTGTTTGGCGCTATGAAAGGGACAATTCACATTCTTGGAGATATTGTTGCTCCTATCGGCGAGGATTGGGATGCCGAACATTAAATCGATCAAGCAGCACAAATTAGTATTAGACACCCATGTTTGGCTATGGCTTATGATGGGATCTTCTGAATTGGGCCGATCATTCAAAAAAGCAATTGAGCAGTCCCAGAAGCATCACAGCATTCTTATTTCCGTCATTTCAATTTGGGAAATCGGGATGCTTGCAGAAAGAAAGAGGATTCAACTGGATATGGACCCTTTAGATTGGGTATTGCAAGCTTTAGATTTTCCTGGGATGCGCTTGGTGCAAATATCCCCTAAAATAGCCATTCAAAGCACACGCCTTCCAGGAACCGTTCACGGAGATCCCGCGGATCGGATCCTGATTGCGACGGCCCACGAAGAAAACGCCATTTTAGTCACTTGCGATGAAAAAATTCTTCGGTATGGCGAAGACAAATTCGTTTCAGTTCACGACCCAAGCGATTAATAACACAATAGGTCAAAAAGCGACAAATGGCTGGCTGAACTCAATTTCTTCTGGAGCCATTTTGGGAAATGTCCCAGCTGGCTCCTAAAAAAAACAGTAACCGTTTAACGAACACTGAATTATTTGTCGCCACGACCTCGAATCACCATTAAAGGAACTCTTTCCGGAGAAGTTAGGCGGACAAACATAGTTTCTTTTGGTGGAACTGCAACGAGAGCACCTCGGGTAGCCTCCACATGAAGCTCTTCATTGATTTCGGCGATGTTTTTATCGAGGCCTCTGTACAAGTCGAGCATCCCTTTCATTGTATGACGAACCAGATCGCTCCCGCTCTCAACACAAGTCTTTGCAGCAGCAATAAAATGTGTTGGCGTTAATGCACGCAACTGTACCCCGACAGTTTTACATAACTCTTGGAGGTGATTCCTTATAGCTGCGCGTTGATCAACCTGAAAACCCCTCATAGAGAGAACTGCTTCATGATCTTCATCAGCTGCCTTCTCCGATTCAAGCCATGAACATGTGCCAGCAGGTCTTATATGAGGAGGCAAAATCGATACCTGTCTACTAGTATCAACAACCTCAGGATTACTCAATGCGGGCCAGCCCGACCACCCCTATTTCAACATGCGCGCAGCCGACTACGTCTGCGGAGCCGCCCTTCTCATGCACCGCTCCGTCCCAGAAACGATAGGCCTCCTAGAGCCGAACTTCTTTCTCTTTTGGGAAGAATCTGATTTTTGCTACCGAGCTAAAAGAGCAGGATTTGAAGTATGGACCGCTCCTGAGGCGAAAATATGGCATAAAGTCTCCTCCTCATTTACAGGAGGC
>JANPFC010000022.1:0-12362 GCA_031423235.1 Chlamydiota bacterium
ACTTTTTACGATCATATACCCCATTTACCACGAGGTGTTATGATTCAAGCAGCAAATATTCTAACGTATTTAGAAATGATTCCAGACCCCAGAACATTCCGTCAAAAGCATCGACTTGTCGATGTCGTAGCCATAGCTATATTAGCAAAAATCTGTGGCGCTGAAGGGGGGGAAGATATGCACGAATTTGCGGTAAGCCGCAAAGAATGGTTAGAATCCTTCATGGAACTACCCGGTGGCACTCCGTCGCCGGACACATTCCGGCGAGTACTTAGCCACATTCAGCCAGATGCATTTTTAGGGGCATTTTTGGAGTGGATTAAGTCTGTCCAAGAGATCTTGCCAGAATTCGTTAATATAGATGGAAAAACCCTATGTTCTGCAGTGAAATATGGCGAAAAGCCTCTACACATTGTCAGCGCCTGGTGTGGCAAAAACAGAATGATTTTGGGCCAGGTACGAAATGATTCCAAATCAAACGAAATAACAGCAATACCTGAACTGCTAAAGCAGTTGATTCTCCCTGCTGGATGTGTCGTCACAATCGATGCGGCTGGAACGCAAAAAAATATAGCCTCCCAAATACGCGAAATGAAGGCCGATTATTTATTGGCCCTTAAGGCCAATCATCCGCAGATGCATGCAGAAGTGGAAACTTATTTTACTCAGGCCGAAGAGGCAGGAAGTGACTATGCCCCCATGAGCGAATTTGTTAAGGAAGAGAAAGGGCATGGTCGACTAGAGCTACGAAAAGTGTTGGCCACGGAGGATGTTGAGTGGCTAGAGCAGAAAACTGGGTGGTGTGACCTGAGGTCAATTATAAGAGTTGAGTCTGTGAGATGGGCTGCAGGAGAACGGCAGCACGAATATCGGTACTACATTAGCAGCCTACCGCCCGAAGCCGAGTTGTTGGCTGGGGCAATAAGAGGGCACTGGGGGGTAGAAAATCAGTGTCATTGGACATTAGATGTGGTGTTCAAAGAAGATGAAAGCCTGGTTACTGAAGGGTACGCGCCTGAAAACATGAGGGCCACTAATTTACTCGTGGCAAAAATGCTCAAGGCCGAAAAAACGTGTAAAAAGGGGGTTAGAGCCAAGCAGTTTAAAGCATCGCTTAACCATGAGTACCTATGCAGGGTACTAGCCGCTTCTAACTTTTAATGCGCTACCCCTGCGAAAACAGCGGGTATAATACAACCTCAAGTAGGGAAAAATTTGAATTAGTGAATCAATATGAACCTCCTCATTATCTTCTTCATTTAGATAAATTGGATGTCGTTGAATTAGTAACTGGACAAACAGACCGACTCCAATTCAAAAAAAATCTTGAGGAATTGCCAGCCCAGCAAAAAGGTGCGATGGAAACCTCCTTAAAAAATAGACACATCGATTGGCGCACAGTAGCAATCGAAAAATATCGGGAAGTATTCGATAAGTATTCTGACTCTTACCATAAAACACTGATATGCGTTGTAAGAGAAATGTACATGCCAGTCAAACAACCTAAACCCTTCGACTTTACCCAATGCCCTCGATTAGCTGCGGAAGGATCTCCAGAACCCAGTGTGTATGTAAGTTGGCCTCGGTCGGAAGGCGCCTCCGCTGCTGCCAGTTCTCTGGACTCAACCGAAGCGAGCTCTCGCGAAAATCGAAAGCAATTGAAAACGCTTATTGCCGCCTATCATATGGGAGATTATCTTAAGCGAGGCTTAAACCCCGCATGGATCGAGGGCACAGAAGGAAGGATTGAATTACGGTGGAATGCCCCCACAAAAACCGTCGAAAAGATCATCAAATTTATGGAAGACCATAAGCCTTTGGAAATAGAAAACGATGAGGAAGCAGATCGGATCTTTCAAATTGCAGATCAATACGGCATTGAAGATCTGAGCGCACAGTGTAAATGGAGATCGGTCAGACACCGCTTACCTTTGACATGCGGTCCGGATAAACTCATATCTCCTGACACTTTCGCAGAAATGGTTCAACAAAAGAATCAGAGAGATTTAAACGGAATCAATGAAGCTCAAGAAAACGCTGTTGATGCAGTCGATCAACTTTTCTTCAGGCATTTGCATCCTGTTTTGCAAAGCCTTAGCAAGGAAGAAGCAGCCCCAGAGGAAGCGCTAGCAGGCGGCGGACCAGCTTGAATCATCAACTCACGTCCTAAAACACGAGACACATACTATATATTGTAGTAATGGAGTGGTGCTATGATGACGGGAGAAAAGACAAAAACCGATTGTTGAATAACAATCGGTATAACCTATCCAGATAAAAAGTTTCATTCAATTTTTAGGTACTCAATGGCGCCCAAGAAATATTGCGGCGACCAGATTTTCAATCGATTCATATCGACTATAAAAGCTTCCAAATCTGACTTAGCCGCTTCCCAGTCGATGCTTTTAATTTTCTCTCGGAGCATCCCAAGAAGCCGCTCTCGGTTGAGATTTTCTTGCCCCTTCAACTGCCCGGCTTGTTTCATCGCTATTTCCAAGTGAGAAAGAGACAATGGGATGTTGTTTTGCATATACCAAACCAAATCGAACCAGTCGCGCCCTTTGATTCTTCCCTTCCAAGCACGGAATAAAATGGCATGCATTTTACCAGCAAAAAGATCACTTGGATGGAGAGTGAGAACGTTGAACGAAACGGGATTGATGACGACGCGATGGCTGCCCCAATGATTTTGCCTGTGAGAATATTTTCCGCCTCTGTGAGCTCTGTGTTCTCTAGCGATCTTTGTTCGCGGGTGGTTGAAAAATTCTTATCAAAGCAATTTTTGAATCGCGAACGGTATAAACTAGTCCTTCAAAAAAATACCTCCGTTGTCTAAAAGGGGCTTATGCAGCCCAATCAAGATAAACCCTCTTTGTCTCCAGAAGAACTCAAAAAAGCGATCGAGATTGAAACTAAAGCCTTTGAGCAGGCCTACGTCTGGCTGGAAACCCATATGCCGAAAAGCTTTTTGGAAGCCGTCGATCAGGATATGAAGATCCTCATCGCCCGCAACCTGATGAGCTTCAGCCTTCAGGACCACTTCACCCCGATCTACTTCAAACACAAGATCATTGTCCTCTGCCAAGATGGTCCCGACGCCGATTTGAGGATCTTCAAGAAATTTAAGAACTATGTGATCCGCTACTACAGAGCGTTTGTGTCGAATGTGCCGCCTCCAGGCGATAAGGCGGGCAATCTCCGGATCGCGTTTCTCTACTTCCACGATCTCTCTAAAACTGAAAAATTGCCCCATGAAAAGAAGCAAGAGCTCTATACCCACGCAAGAGAGCACAACCCGAACCTGAAAGATGAAGAGATCGAGTCGCTGACAAGAGGAATTACGCCCAATTTCCTCCGGTCTATGGCAGGAGAGAGGCTGTCGCTTGCGTTAGAGATGTTTTTTAGGGCGCGGAACCGAGATCAGTGCCAGTACGAGGTGCGCAGGAACGAACACTGGCAAGAAAAAGAGGCCCCCTCTCTACAGGTCGTCATGGCGTGGCGCAATGTGCCGAAATCGGGCTTCCTATACCACCTAGCTAAAGTGATCAGCGCTCACCACTTAGCGATAAAGAAAGTCGTGGGAACCTATATTGATCTATCGAGTACGGAAACAATCCTGATCCTCTCCTTAGGCCTGCATGGCAAATCAGGCAAGGCCGCCTGGGAAGAGGCTGACATCGATGACTTTTTAAGAGAATTCTCGCTGATCAAGTACTTCGAAACAGACGATAAAGTGGGCTCCACCTTCACCGATACCCATTTAATCTCGGGCAACGAGGCCCACTTGGTGAGGAACTTCATCAGTTTTGCCCACCAAGTGCTCGTCTATGCCGATCCCAATTTCTACTCTTATGAGAATGTGATTGAGGGGTTTTGCCGCCACCAAGAACTAACCGTTCAGCTTTGTAAGCTCTTCGAGGCGAAGTTCGATCCAGAAAAGCACAATGCAGAGCGTTTTGATTCCTTGCGAAAAGAGTTTATCCAGCTCGTAGACAAGCTAGACACTGGCCAGGCAATCAACGACGTGCGGCGTAAAAATGTTCTCAAGCAGGGCCTTAGCTTCATCGACCACACGCTGAAGACCAACTACTACCGGCATAACAAGAGCAGTTTCTCCTTCAGGCTCGATCCGAAGTACATGGATAACGTCCCCTATGAGCGGAAAGAGAAATTCCCTGAGCTCCCCTATGGGATTTTCTTCATCCGTGGGATGCATTTTATCGGGTTCAATATCCGCTTTAAGGATCTGGCCCGCGGCGGAGTGAGAACGGTGATCCCCGAACGGATGGAACAGTACTATCAAGAGCGGAACAATATCTTCTCCGAGGCCTACAACCTCGCCTACACGCAGCAGAAGAAAAACAAAGACATCCCCGAGGGCGGGGCTAAAACAGCCATTTTACTCGAGCCTTTCGAAGTCTTTGCCGAGGAAGAAGAGATCTACAAAAAAGAGATGAAAGCGGACGGGATCGATGCCGCTCTTTGGGAAGAAAAACTAAAAATCTATCGGCGCGACCACAAACTCGACTACCTCTACGCATCGCAAAGCTCGTTTATCGACAGCTTTATGACGCTCATCAACTGCGAAGAGGATGGGACGTTGAGAGCCAAATCGGTCGTCGACTACTGGAAACGGCCCGAATACATCTATCTTGGCCCCGATGAGAATATGTTCAACGACATGATCGTCTGGATCGCCAACTATTCAGTGAGACACAATTACAAGCCTGGAAGATCCTTTATCAGCAGCAAGCCTGGCGCTGGGATCAATCACAAAGAGTTCGGCGTCACCTCCTTCGGCGTGAACGTCTATCTGGAACAGATGCTCCTCTTTTTAGGGATCGATCCAAAAACCGACCGCTTCACCATCAAAATTTCGGGCGGACCGGATGGAGATGTAGCGGGCAACGAGATCCTCAACCTCCAAAAATACTACCCCAAAACGGCCAAACTGCTTGCTCTCACCGACGTTTCAGGAACGATCTACGACCCAGAAGGGCTCGATCTCAAAGAGATGGTCAATCTATTCCAAAAGAGTCTGCCGATCCGCAGTTATCCGGCAGAAAAACTCAACGAGGGGGGCTTTCTTCTCGATGTGAAAACAAAACGGGAAGAGAGCTCCTTTGCTCAGCAAACCCTCATTTGGCGCAAAAAAAATGGAAAAGCGGTCCAAGAGTGGATCTCGGGCAACGAGATGAACCAGCTCTACCGCAATAACGTCCACCAAGTGAAGACCGACGTATTTGTCCCTGCAGGAGGAAGACCCCGCACGCTGAATGACGCGAACTACCTCAGCTTCCTCGATGAAACAGGTAAACCCACTTCTAAAGCGATCGTTGAAGGGGCGAACCTCTACCTCACTCCGAATGCCCGGAAAGCCCTTGAAAAACTGGGCGTCCTCATCTTCAAAGACAGCTCCTGCAATAAAGGGGGGGTGATCTGCTCCTCATTCGAGGTTCTCGCAAGCCTTTGCATGAATGAAGAGGAGTTTGTGAAAGAGAAAAAAGAGTACGTGCAAGAGATTCTCGCCCTTATTGGAAAAGCCGCGCTCAATGAAGCAAAGCTCCTTCTGGACACGCACCAGCAAACGGGAAAATTCCTCTCTGATATTTCCGATCAAATTTCGGAGAAAATCAATCTCTTCAAGTATCAGCTTCTCGACTATTTGGAGACGCACGAACTCACAGACGAAGCGCTCATTAAATGCCTCATCCGGTATTGCCCTCCCCTCCTCCGCGAACGGTACAAAAAAGGGATACTCGCCATGCCCGATATCCATAAAAAAGCGGTCATTTCCTGCTACCTAGCCTCCCACCTCGTATATAAGCGGGGTCTCGATTGGAGCCCCAGCATTGCCGACGTGCTCCCCATGATCTCCAAAGATCCCGAAATTGTCGGAAACTAACTAACCCCAATAACAGCAGTTCCATTTAAAGATTTTCTTCTTTCCCTACCGAATATCCTTCACAATAGGAAGAATATATTTTAGGTAACCCAGGACGATTGCATGGTGCGCCACGAGGCGCACCAAGTAATTGGAGGCGCACCAAGTAATTGTTAAAAAGCATCGTAGTGGTAAATTTTTTTGCTTACAGCCAACTTATGGAGACTTTGTATGAAGCACGTTTTATTGTTCTTAACCGCAATTTTTACCCTTGCAGTTGGATACTGTTCTGAAGGGCCGAGGTTCGATTCAGGTGAAAAAATTTATATCCAACCAAATCAAATTGCAATCTCGGAGCATGGCATATTTATTTTTCTGGATAATGAATGGTTTCCTGCAGAGGCCATCCATGCAAATGGATCAGGCATTTATGCGACTCAGTTGGTGGATAATAGAACCAAATATAATACATGGACATGTCCTCACCCTGACTGTCGTGCAATTAACGACTGGTGGAATAATAAATGTTATAAATGCGGCCGCTAATCAGAATGAGGATAAATAAACTTTTTGTAGCACTGTCTTTATTGTTACTGGCAATTGCATTGTTTTTTGGAATTTTATTTGTCAGATCTTTCCATAAATCGGTCGACGTCAAAAAAGTATTGAATACTTTACCCAAGGAAGATCGAGAATCACTGGAGTGGTTGTTTCGTCATTTTTGGGTTTCTTCTTATGTTTTATTTGGAAATAAGCCAATAGCCATTCACTGTATGGCTAGAGTTGAACCTTATGATCCACAAATTTTTAATGTTTATACTTTCATGGATTCTATTACCAGATGCCATATGGGCAATTTGGTGGACATCAAAGGATGGGAGGCATGGAAAAAGTATAAATATTTATTTCCTTCTTCGAATTTTATTATTTTAGAAAATTGCGAACCTGATTTGACAACAATTTTTTTTATTAATAAGCGAGCTTTTTTAAAAACAGTGGAAGAGAATATAGATTATTTTAGAGAAGCATTGGGAGCCAAGATCACTCCCCAAAGTATTTTTGACAATTGTTTAAAATCAAATGACATAAGAAAAGGGCTACTTAAGAATCATGATGGGTTATTTGGAATATTGTTGGGATTCGGAAGGCATAATGCTCATTCAGTTTGGAGAAGAGTTCAGATTGGAGGCATGAATAAGTCAAAAGAATTTTCGCTAATGAAAAAAACTCTGATCCCTTCTCCCGGGTTTTCTACAATATATGAGGAATATGATACCTTTAATTCAAGAGTTACAGCTTTCGATGACCTTGAAGCGGATGATTTTAATCCTCTTACGCTGCGGTTGCCTTGCTTTGCAGCTGATCATGGACATCCTGAAACTCAGCAACTTAAAATTGATTACACAAAGCAATACAAAAATATAGTCCAGAAATATAAAAACGGGGATTTTCTAGAGGTAACCTTAAGACAGTTTTGCGGTAGCTAAGGGGTTGTCTAAGAGTCGTCTGCTTTCAACACCTCTACCTCAAAGATGAGAATCACATTTGGCAGGGAGATATCAAACGCCTTCTCTCCATATGCGAGATCGGGATGAATATACAAGATTCTTTTCTCCCCTTCTTTCATACCAAGTAGTCCTGTTTTCAGACCTGCGATTGTCTCATCTAAGCTTACCGGTTCCTCTGCGATGGGAGGAGACCAAAGATCTAAACCATGAAGTGTTGTAACTTTACATCGAATCAGCGGCGAGGAGTGGAGTTTGACCTCCGGCCCCTTGCCGAGCGAAACTAGTCGATATTGAACTTTTCCCTCTTCGAGACAGATCACTCCCTCTTTTTGGGCATTAGAGGCGAGAAAAATTTCTGCTTCATGAAGATTTTCTGCGCAAAGAATTTTGAATTTTTTCTCTTGTTCAAAATGGATTGCATCGATGCATTCTTTCTTTGTCAGGGGAGATTCTTTTCCAGCGGCAGCATCTTCAATGCCACTTATGATCTTTCCTAGATCGAATTTTACATTCAGGCGTTCAAAATTTTCATAAATTATATGCCCAAACGCTTCAGAAACGCGTGCAATATTTGGCTCTGCCGGCTCATCTGCACACAAAAAAGAAAACAAAGTCAAAGGAACCAGGGATAAATTATGAATTTTCATTTTCTTTCCAAATTTTTGATTGATCAATAGCTTAGCAATGAGGAGAAATTTTTAGAAGAGTGGTCTTATGCTGGGGTGTCAAAAATTGCACACTTCTTCCCTGCATGACTGTTCCTGTTTTCGTTCCAATAATTTCTTGTCAGATTTCATAAAAGCCCGATTCAGCCAGGCATCAACGTCTTTGCACTTCACATTTGTCATGGCTTTATGAACTAGTTCATCAGAGAACTCGCCTACTCGGCTACTCATGCATAAAATCAGTCGGCCCAAGCCATTTAGGCTTATCTTATTTTCACCGACCATGTGTTTATATCCACCAAATAGCCCCTCAAGAACCTCTGTCGTTCCCACTAGCCGGTTGTCTTTATGGATTCCCTCCCCTTCAGAACGCACATAATCTACGAGTACCTCAGTAAATTCTCCAGTCCCGTCAGTCGTTAAGCCTTTCTCAATGAGTCTGTCCATTAATACTTCGTCTGCTCCATCATAAAAACCATCTCTTCTGATCAGATCCCTTGTCACCTGGCCAATTTGAACCCATTCTTGCCACTTACGAATTTCCCTCTTTAGGGGCATTAGCCATGACACTTTATATTGAACTTCTTTTGGAAGGATCACATATCGATCCAACATGGTACAGCTCCATTTTACAAGAGAATCAAGATTCATATAGCGTGCTTTAGAGCGCTGCTGTGGGGGAGCAAATTTTGCAAATTTACTCAAAGAGAGCGCTTTTTTAGTTTGTACGGCGCCTGACGTCATTGTTTCCCATAGAGGATTCTTATTCAACCGCTTTTTTAACTCGCATGCCACTTTGTGGCAAACATCGTATTTGAGCCGTGTCCCAGGATGATTCTCGCAAAAAAGACGTGCTCCAGCATATAAATCAGAGCCATGATCGATTACGAGAGCATCAGGAGAAAAACCAACTTTTTGAACAGTCTCTTCTAGTTTACGAACCACTTCTGTTCCGTTCGATGTTTCCATCGGCAGTAGTGCCATTGGCTCAAGGTCTTCTAAGGCAATCGTTAAATCCTTCTTTGCCATAAGAGTTGTCATCCGGACTCCGACAATTACAAAACATTTATAAACACCGAGTCGAATCACATGGTCGGCCATCCATATCCATCCTCCACCAGGTGGCTTTGGACGCTCTAATTTATATAGCCCAATTTTCAAATCCCATTGGATCAACGTTTCGGCTGACGGAGCACGATCAATCTTTTCCTGAGCGGCCATCTGTTTTAAGATAGAAGCAACACATCTGAACCCAGTCCACGCAGCTCGTAAAAATCGCAATCCCCAAGAAATATGTCCCCGAGAAAAAGTGTGCCGTTCTAGCTTTTGGTCATCAGGCGCAACAAGTACTTTTTTTTAGATCTACGTTCTCATGCTCGAGTTCTTGAACCTTTGTTTTAAGACTCGTGATCTCCCCATTTTTCTCTTCTAAAAGCTTGATCTGTTCTTTTTCTAGCCGTTGACATTCAGTCTTCCACTCTTGCCTACTCTGGCGAGCTCTTTTTTGCGCCTGTTTTGCAACCTTGAGTTCAGCTTTAGTCATTTGGGTTTTGCCTTTCCAATCGTCACGGCTTTTGTTAAGCCAATCGATTGTTTTGTCTGGTCGGGCGGGGAAGTTTTTAGGTTCTTCGGATGTTTGGGCCATAAATTACTCTCTCTAAATGGAGTGAAGAATTATGCCATAAACCTTTTTTTGGAAGAAGGGTGGGCTCATTTTTTTGATCAAGAATCTGCCGTTTTAGGCAGATTCTTGACACCCCACGGGAGAGGTATTCTGATTTGCGCTGCAATAGCGATAAATATCATTGCAAAAACGACGAACTGATCTATACCCAAACAACCTGAAGAATCGGCTTTTTGGCGGGATTGAAAGCTGCCGACAAATCGACTAAAAAAAAGGGAGCCGTATTGCTAATACTGTCCCCTTTTTTTTAGTCGATTTTCGGCGCTTTGAACCCGCCCAAAAACCGATTCTTCAGGTTGTTTGGGTATACCAGCATGTAAAATAAATTTTTCACATTCCTCTTGTCAATTTCCTCTAGTGCAGGCATATTTTTTTTTCATTCAAATTTTAGGGAGACGGATCTATGACACGAGTTCTTGAATCATTTAAACGATTATTCATTATAGCCATCACCTTGCTAGGGATGGGACTTCCCAATTCCCTTTTTCCACAAAGCTGGAGTCCTACCGTAGACGTTTCAGTACCCGCCATGTTTCAAGATGCCAATAGTGTGCAGATAACAGTAAATTCGTCAGGCCGTTTTGTCGCCATATGGGAAATGGATGACGCGTTATTCATCAAAATAATTCAAGCTTCCACTTCGACAGATGGGATCAATTGGAGCACTCCTTTTGACGTTTCTTTAAACGGCTCCGCTCTCATAAGATCCTCCTTCAACCCACAGATTACGGCAGATCCTTCGGGACTATTCGTCGCAACATGGGAGCAATTAGAAAATCTACCAGCAATGACTAAAACCATCCAAACAGCAACATCCATGGACGGTTTGAATTGGACGACTCCTATTCCAATATCATCAGCTTTGAGAACCTCTGGAGATCCCCAGATAGCAGTGGACAGCACAGGGAGATTTGTAGTTGTATGGGGGGAATTCGATGGAGTTAACGATTATATAAATTCGTCTACCTCAATAGATGGGACTACTTGGAGCATACCAGCAATGGTATCAGGCTTAGAAATTATAGTATCAGAGCCGCAAATTGCAGTCGACGGATCAGGTAATTTTGTCTCTGTGTGGAAGAACGACGATGACATTGAGGCGTCGATGACATCAAATGGGACGATATGGAGCGCGCCAGCAACCATATCCCCCCCTTTGCAAGTTTCTGCAGGTCCTCAGATTGCTGCTTCAGCAGGCCGATTTGTTATTGTCTGGAAAAGAGATGAGGCCTTGAATTTTGAAATTCTAGCCTCTACATCAACAGATGGAACGACGTGGACCGGACCTACGGACATATTTCTATCCGGACCAGTATTTATTGCGGTACCACAAATAGCAGTTAACTCCACTGGACAATTTGTCACCATATGGGGAATTGGCGCTGGGATACGAGATATTGAGACCTCCACTTCTTCTGATGGGGTAACGTGGACGGCCCCTGTCCAGATTTCTGATCCAGGAAGTGATAATTCGAATTCTAATATAGCCGGAGATTCATTGGGAGGGTTTATTGCTGTATGGTCTACCGATATTATGGGGAATAACTCAATTCAGTCCTCCACTTCAACCAATGGGACTGTGTGGACTGCTCCTTCCCAAGTTTCCGACGTAACCACAAATACTCCCGACACCCCCCAAGTGGTAGCTAGCGGCACTGGCTATTTCGTAACCGTTTGGGATATCTTTGATAACCTAACGACGTCCAATATAATCCAAGCGGCAGCATCAACTTTAGCCGCTCTCGAGCCGCCCACCAGTGCATCTGGCCAGAGGATCGCGAATCGATTCCTCACCCAAACCAATCTCGTGAACCAATTGAGATGGACGGCTTCGCCAAGCGCTAATGTAACCATGTACAAGATCTACCGGAACGGAACGCTCATCGCCACCGTCTCATCAAGTACATTTACATACACAGACTCCAGGGGGAGCAACTCCGCCTCTGTAACGTACGAAATCACTGCGATCAATGCGCTCGGCGATGAAAGCTTGCCGATTCCATTCACAGTGAATTGAAGAATCGTACTTTGCAGGTTAGAGTAAACGCTTTAAATTAGGTATTTCATATCCTATTTCTCATTGCGCTATTGATATACACAAACTACCTGAAGAATCGGCTTTTTGGCGGGATTGAAAGCTGCCGACAAATCGACTAAAAAAAAGGGCATAGTATTGGTGTAATACAGTGCCCTTTTTTTTAGTTGATTTTCGGCGCTTTGAACCCGTCCAAAAACCGATTCTTCAGGTAGTTTGTGTATATACCCATGTGACTCACATGGGTATACATACAGGGCGATTGCACGATAAATAATTTGATTTTATTTCGTCTCTGCGATCCTCTGCGTTTTCTGCGTCTCTGCGGTGAACTTTGAATCCTTAACTACGGCGTCCGCGTTTCTCGTAAATCTCGTTATTCCAACCCCGGGTTACAAAATTCACCGCAGAGCCGCAGAGGACGCGGAGGAGCTCTGAGAAATCAAGATATTTTTGGTGCAATCGCCCTGGGTATACATAAGACCTCTTGCGTAACTAAGGTTCTGTCGATTCCCGGGATTATTTTGGCCGATTTTCGCTTCAAATGCCAGGGGTAATATCGACAACAGTATATTGCCCCTGGCAT
>JANPFC010000023.1:0-3897 GCA_031423235.1 Chlamydiota bacterium
CAGTATAACGATGGCGACCTCAAGTATTACTCCATTCGAAGAAGGCAGTTTAACCAGCTCTATCATCCAAAAAGCTGGACGCAGCTGATCGACCCCGGAAGTTTTGATTCTCTCAATCAGTGATATTTCGTGTAAAATGCACCTTCCCAATTCGGCTTTGGAGAAGTCAGTTAAAGATAGGTTCAATGGCCCTTTTATGGATGCTCTATAGGGAGAAGAGGTGCGCATTGGTTAGATAAGAAAAGAAAGAGAGATCCCTTTCCGAGGGAAGGGGGCCATCGTTCTTATTTTTTTCTAGAATCTCTAAAGAAGTGCCGTTGAAATGTCTGTCCCTTAATATTCAAAATATCTTATAAGTATGGTTAGTATTGAGGTCTCAATGAAACTGTTTGCGCTCCTATTCATCCCCTCTTTTGCTCTGTTTGCCGCTCCTTCGGGGCTTCAAATATTCCATGGAGAAGTTTGTATTACAGAAAGAGATTCCGCGTCGATCGAAATCCAAGTATCGGATCGGGCGATCCTCGACTGGAATGAGTTTTCCGTGGGCGCGAGTGAGAGCGTTTCATTTCTTCAGCCCTCCTCTGAAGCTCTCGCAGTCAATCGAGTCATTGGATCGGAGCCTTCGTCGATTTTGGGAAGTCTCGCATCAAATGGGAAACTCGTGCTGATTAATCCAATGGGGATCCTATTCGGCAAAGAATCGAGAATCGATACCGGAAGCTTCATCGCAACGACTCTAGATATCCATAAGGATCTGATGATTGAAAAAGGTGAGCTCTCTTTTGCAGGAGGATCTGAATTTTCAATCAAGAATCTCGGCCAGATTTCGGCAAAAGGAATCGCATATCTCATCGGATCCAGGGTAGAGCAAGTTGGGAAAATAAAGTCGCCTACTTCAGGTGTCATCGCGCAAAATCGGGCGGACATTTCACTTGATGGAGAGATCAAACTCTTCAAAAACGGAGGCGACAGAAACAGCCTTGCTTATGTAAATGGAGAGTTTTGCGGAGAGAAAATATTCGTTTTCGGAGATCTAATCGATGTCGAATCGAACTCGCGGCTAAGAGCTGTCTCTAATGCCGGTGGAGGAATCATCGAGATCGGAGGACTCCCCCGTAGCCCGCGGAGCCTCGCCGATCTGGCCTATGTAGCGCAAGGAGCGTTACTAGATGCTTCGGCCGATGCGTCTGGAAACGGGGGCGAGGTCTCCATATGGGGCGAAAGAGGCTCTCAATTTTTCGGAAGGGCGCTCGCTAGAGGGGGCTCCTCCCAAGGGGATGGGGGAAGAATCGAGGTCTCTGCAATGGGAGGCGTCGAATACCGTGGATCGGTCGATACATCTGCAACATGCGGAAAAACGGGACTGTTCATTCTAGATCCATGCGATATCTTCATCAACAATATAGGAATTGGGACAAGCGTCCCTGCTTTTGTAGCGGCTTATACTCCTGGAGTAAACGCATCGGTTTCGATCAATGATATTTCCGCAGCAATTGCCGGAAGCAACGTCTCTCTGAATACATCGCCAGGGGCCGGCGGATCGGGAGATATCACTTGGGATGAGTTTTTCGACTTAAGCTACGCCTCTGTCAATTCTCTGACTTTTAACGCCGATGGGAATGTGACGATCCGAAGCGATGTGACAAACACGGATGTAGGCGATATCATCGTTAGGGCAGGAGGGTCGGTTTTTATTGGAGATGCGGCGAATACTACAGTGGCCCAGCTTGTCACAGATGGAAATATCGATGTCGACTGCGTATCGGGATTTACGATCACTGCTGGCAATGGCCTTCCCGCCAATGCCGGAATCACAGCGGCAGGACTGCTCACGATCGACGTCTCTAACGGGGATTTCCACATGGATGCTGTGATAAACTCCGATGCTGTCGGGGTTTCAGGAAGTCCTGTAATTATCAATGTGCCTCAAGGCTCTTTATTGAATGAGTGCGCGAACAGCGGAACCACGGGACTTACATTCACTGATTATTTTTCGATCATCGCCAGAGACGATATCACCTATCTATCTGCAACCAGCGGCCGGAACGAGACTGTTGGAGTGTCTTTTGGAACCCCCTGCCTGATTGAATCGACAGCAGGAAATATCACTTTTCAAAATACCTCAGGGCAAAGGCTCCGATTCGTCGGGAATTATCCATTAACGATCCGCGCCGCGGGAGATTTCCTATTCGAATGTACCTCTCCAATTGGCCTGACGGTTATCCAGGCAGGACCGAATGCAGTCTTCATTGACGCCGGAGGAGATATTGCGATCAATGCGCTCGATGGCGTCGGCCCCGCTATTCTTTTTAACGACACTCTTTTTGCAATTGCGGGAGGCGATATTTCGATCACTCAAGATCTTTCAGGGTTATTTGCCGCTTTCTCAAATTCGGGAAGTACTTGGATTGCAGGAGGAGATTTTACGGCTGATTTGAGCAGTGTGATAGCCGGAATGTCAATAACTACTAACTCAGGGCCAATTTTAATCCGATCAGGAGGAAATACCAACCTATTTGCAAATAGCGACCAAAACATAACATTCTCTGCATCGGGTGGAACGTTTTCCATACTAGCTGGGGGCAATATCAACTACGCCAGCTCTTCGACAGGGTTGGTTTTAACTTCAGGAGAGTTAGGGGCTACCTTAGATTCAGGCGCAAACATCAACCTCCTCGACAATGCGCAGGTTTTTTCTGCAGGAACTGACATATTTTTGATAGCCGATACCAGCATCCGGATGAACCCGACGAGCCTGATCGATTTTACAGCTCCCTTAGTGCCTGGATCTACCGTAACTCTCGTCGTCGATGATCAATTTCCCTCCCCTCCTCTTATGGGCTCGGGCGGCTTTATTATGAGTCTGGGAGCTATGATTATGACAGTAGAGCGCCCCCCGATCGCAATCTACACGTCGCAGCAAGGGCTCAATTTTATTGCAGGCCAGATCAATGGGTCTTTCTTCTCAAACGGGACTCTATTCATCGACAGGAATGAAGAGCAGTGGTGCACCTATTTTCCAAATGGCCAAAATGTCCTCCCCTTTCGAGTCCATTATAAAAATTGCCTTCAGCAAGCTACTAGTCAAGCGACCCTAATCGTTGCGGAGTTTCTCGTCGATCTCCACTCATTTAACGAATTTCCTGGATGGTACGAGGAATTCAGCCTGGATTCCCGCATAATCGACAATGAAATGCATACGCCCTATTTCTTGGCGAGGAGACATCTCAAATCCTTCAATCAACCGAAGACTTATTCATCGTGGCTTCACGATATCATTAAGTAGGCCCCCTCGCCCGGTTGGAAAAATTGCTTTAGTCTGACATACAATTTTTGAATCATGTTGGGTATATATAGTGCTTCCACCTCAAAGGCACCCATTTGAAAACCGAATTAAAAGCTCACAAATTTCGAATAAAAGGTCGGGGTTAATATTAATTCAATAGACTTCTTGCATAACCACAATTCCTTGCCCGTGCCCGTGCCCTTGCCCAAAAATTCTTACTAAAAAACTTTATTTTTTAGTATAAGTGTAGGTCTTCTAAAATCTATTGGCCATTTTATGCAAAAATTCGAGGTTGTGAGCAAACTTTCTCCCATTGAGTTTAAGCGACTGACAGGAGTGCGCAAAGACGCTTTTGCTAAAATGATTTCGATTGTCCAAGAAGCAGAAATGGGCAAAAAGTCTCGAGGGGGAAAACCTTCACAGCTTGCTGTCGAGGACAAATTACTTATGTGCTTAGAATACTTAAGGGAATATACCGAAAAAAGTTCAAGAATCGAAAAATATTTTTTTACCACCCGCGAACAGGGTTCGCTAGAGGGCACAGAGCCCACAGAGAAGCATTAAATTTTAAATCGACGCAGCCCATCTCGCAATAGCTTCACATTGAAATT
>JANPFC010000024.1:0-6416 GCA_031423235.1 Chlamydiota bacterium
GGCAAGGACGTTTAGAATTTCGGCTGGTAGATCTAGCATCTTAGTTATTGGTACCTCTGGTTTTTTGCCGGCAAGCAAAATTTTAGGTATCTAAGATACTGATCTACCTTTTTTTATGTCAAAAAATCCTAAAGTCGAGACCGAGATCACAGAGATAGGCACTGAGATTTAAAATATATAAAAACCAGCTTCTGGTTTCTTACTTTCTTTCTCAGTTCCTATCTCGGTGTTCTCGGTGGTGAAAAATTGGGGGATGTAGGGGGCTTCCCCCCGCCTTAGAAGGCGTAGATGAACTCTAGCTCATATTGCTTATAGCGGATGTTAGGCCCGATACTCTTATTCAGCGTATTAGAATATTTGAAATTCTGAAGAACAGTGAGGTTGTCGGTAAGCGCATACAGCCCCTCAATCTCAAATCCTTTGAAATTATTGCCTCCAACAGCCGTTGAAGAAGTCGTGGCTCCGCTTACAGGATTTCCATCCAAGTTAAGGGTGTAGAAGCCAACTCCTGCGGTGTTTCCTCTCCCGATCCCGTTAGAATCGAATTCAGGAATCGCCTGCGCCTGTACCCACTGATAGTTCGCATCAATCGCCCAATCATGCTGCTTTCTCACAAGCCCGATAGATACTCCCGCATACCAAGCCCAGTTTTGCTTTAATCCATGGGTCTGCGGAACCCTCGATGCTAAATGGTTGACAAGTCCTGCAGCATAGAACTTAATCATCCGTTTACCAATCCATTCTGGATAAAATTGATAAGAGGGAAGAAGCTGGGAAACCAAGTATTTATAGCGGCGATTATTAAACACATTGGCCGCCGGCTTGTACCAATCGATAATGGAGTACTTAATGTTTAAGCCCACATTCGCGATGCGGAGGCCCCCGATCTCTGTAACATAAGCGTAATGGTTGGTCTTATCATCCACCAAAAGGGCGCCTATATTCATGTAAAAATCCCCGATGGACTCCCAGGCTTTGTTGAAACGCAAGAGAGCTCCATCAAAGATGGACGCGAATTCCACTTTTGAATCGAATACATTAAATAGATAACGTCTTCCAATTTCAGCATCAAAGGTAAACGTATCGCCAGGTACGATCCGTCCGCCAAGATAGGCTTTTTCAAGCCTGATTTTATTGACGGTACCGCTCCTTTGGCCCATATCGTTATCGAATTCCAACTTGATAGCAGCCCAAGTTCGATCGGTTCGGTAATCGATCATCACATTGACTTCGATATCCCAGGCGTATTGAGCTCTGTTAAAGGCACCCCCATCTCCTCTTTGCCGAATTCCATTTCTCACTTCGCTCGTGTCTTGGAATTCTGTCCGCACTTCGCCGCTAATGGAGAGGTCGCCTCCAATCTCTTTGACCGTAACGAGCCGCTTATCGCGAATCCAACGGCGGAGAGCGTCCATGTCGTCAGCTTCAGGATCCCGCTTTTCGCTAAATTGGACATCACCCTGCGCCACCGGCGTACTCTCTTTGGGAGCTGCAGGTTCATCTTCAGAAAATATGGGGGAACTGATTAGAAGTGCGCCGATCAAAAAGCGGGTATACTTTTGCATTGAAAGCCTTGATCGCGGATTGTATGGAAATTTCTTTTTATATGCAAAAAAAAAGGGCAAGGTGCTGACCTTGCCCAAACAAACTATTCAAGAGAACTACTTAGAACCTAAAGTCGCCAGAAATCGTTACGGCTTCTTCATCTATGAGCCTTCCCTCTACGTTCAGCATGAAATACTGCCCAGTCGAGAGAGTGCATCCAAGATAAAGTCCTACCGGAATACGGTTTTTAAACGAATTGCTGCCGACTAAATCTTCAGAGATAGGAACTAAAAAATCCTTCAATTGGGTCCGCGCATTTGAATATTTAATCCCGATGTAGGGAGTGAATAAGTCGATTTTGTAAGACGCATCGAGGTTGACTTGCCATTCTCTCCAAGAGAAATGGGAACCGCTTACTGACTGAAGAAGTCCGTCGCTTGTTAACCATACAGGACGATAGTTGCACGAAGAATATCTTCCGCCGAGACCCACAGAAGCATTGCACCATTCATAAAGAATCGCGCGCGCGCCTGCTGCCCAAAGGAAGCAATACTTGGTTTCTAACTCAATTCGGCTAACTGTTCCAGCTGATAAGTCGCCAAATCTCCAGTCCGCCTCTGTTCGAGAAGATCCAAAGACTCCGTAAATATCCAACCGATCAAGAATGTTCAGCGTAACCGTTCCAGAATTTGTCCACTGTTCGTATGTGTCTACTCGGCCCGTTCCTTGATCGTGCTGTTTCATTCTGCCATCAGCCACAAAGTCGCCTTCGTACCCAAGTCTAAAATTAATCCAGCTATCGCAAGAAATTAAAAAGCCTTCTTGAATTAATTCAGGTGCGGATGTATTTCCTACAGGAGCCGCATTTAGCGCTGTAGATGCAACAAACATTGCGATCAACACAGCAAATATCTTTACCATAACCCTCCGTCAGCAGCGAGTCTAAATTTTCATAAAATCTAATACTACATGCAGACTTGATTTAAGAAAAAGACTTTTCGGTAGAACGCCATTCAGATGCCTTAAAATTCATCCATGTATTCTTTTGGTTGATTCAAGACGACCCAGGCAGATGTATTTTTCGTATCGAACCATTGTTTCCAGTCTGTCATAGGGAATCCCTGGGTTGCAGTTCGATTAAGCCGCCAAAGTTCAAGCCGTTCAGTCGTGGGGTTTTTGACGAACCCAAAATACCATCCCGACCAGTTCGTATCGGCAAATAGCAAAGAATTAGGAATGATGCCAAGCCGCCTCATGCTATCTACGATTCTCTGATCCCAGTCGACTGGTAAAATGGCCTTTCCGAGCGCTTTAAGAAGAATCGCCTTAGTAATCTGGCTGATATCAAAGGCTCCATAAAACGACCTATCGAATTGGCCGACGGCTTCCGCTCTTCCAATTGTATGTAGAATCTGGTTTACCGCATCTTTTGCCTCTGTTTTAGAAAAAAGGGGGGAGTTTTCAAAGAGGACCGAGTCGATGATCGACTCTCTCTGTTTGATCCGAGGGGACAACGCCTCAATTAAATGTGTTCGAAAGAGCACATTTGTCCCAGCTGTCGGCTTTTGCCGAACTAAATGGATAAAAAGGGCCCTTTCTTCCTCAGGCAAACGCTCGCTCACTCTATGAGCGATGTGCTCTTGCATCTCTTCATTCCATTTAGCACATTTTTTATAAGTCGGCTGAGATGTGGAAAGCCCTGGAAAAACAATAAATGCGTGGGTCGGCGAGTGCATCAATAGAGGGGAGCCACCCTTTATACTAGCAAGAAACCGGAGCAGCTCCTCTTCAGAGCGTGGAGTTACACCGATCTCTGTGAATGGCCTATCTCGATTGCAGTAAGACATAAGAAGAGTTTGCAGGGTACCGCCAGAAATATAGTCCCAAGGGGATCTCCTCCCTTTCTCTTTAGACCTTGCAAGAGCTGAATCAAGAAATTCGGGAGTCCTAATAAACTGAATCAACCCTGTTGTGATTTCAGAAACAAGATCTCTTCCAATCGCAGCGGGGAAATTGAGTTCATTTTCTTTAGACGAAAAGAAATCCCTCAAATACTCGATGTAATGCTCTCCATCATAAATAGCGGTCCATTGCGATGCATCGAGCCTTCCATGCTTATAAACGAGCCTAAATCCCGCGGAGCTATCGTCATAAAGATGGGCCTCTTCACCGACAAGGGCCGGATCAAAGAGCTCCTGAAACGACTCTTGCATCTTCTGATCATACTGTTCAATGAGCGAGGAGAAAAACCCGACGAGTGCACCTGCTTTAGCAACCTGTTCGTTTCTCATTTCAATGACGGTGCTGAGATTTAGATTGTGAGTCATCATTTCTGACTTAATCTGATTTCGCCTCGCTTCGCTAGGAGCTGCCCGGAACATTATTTCGAGTGCATCCATCGCGTTCAGCGCCTGATTGTATTCCTGCGTAAGCCGTTCGATCTCCCCATTGCATTTTTGAAGATGTCCATTGACTTCGGCATATAGAAATTCGCCGATTCCCCCTTTCTGATCGGGATGCAGCCCCAATCCGATATATAGGTTCCAGCGAGCAAACTCAGTCTTTACATCTGAGAAGGAGGCGATAGAATATTCCCAAGACCTGAGAAGAGCGCACTCGGTCACGGTTCTAAATGTTGTACAAGCTTTGGCTACTTTCTTTTTCCAATCAGCAACCTTTACAGCCCTTTCGCTTGGCCTCTGATAATAGACCGCCGTTTGCTTAGCTAAAAGGAGGGTCATTTGGATCCGGGACAAATGCTCTTCGTCCTCGATATCCTCTTCTGTCAACCCCGCATGCTCCATTAAAAGAACCGAGATAAGTTTTTCCACAGTTAAAGGACCCAATTCACCGATCTTCTTTAGAATCTCATTGGAAATGGCAAGGCCCGCAGACTCTAAAGCCATCGCAAGCCCGGGAGAGCCTGAGCCAATTTTGAGTAAATCGCCCTTGCCAGTACTTAAACTCAATGGGACCGAATACTCTTTGCCCGCCACAGTCCTTTTCATCTGACCTGTACTCAATAGATCGTAGACATCTTTGAAAAATCGCAAAGGAGCCGTTTGTTGAATCAAAATAGCCGGCGCTGTCGCAAAACACGAACCGGTAGTTTGCCTAAGAAATGTGAGCCAAGCAGCGAGAACCGCCTTTCTTACGTGGACAGTTTGCAACGCCCGAATCGGTTCAGGCCACAGAGTTTCCCGAATCACTTCTTCCGCTTTTTTATGGCAGAGAGGAGGCGAAAACCTCCGAAAGGCCATCTGCACCTCTTTGCTTTCAGCAAGCCACCGCAAGCAATTTCGGATATGGCCAAAAATCAGAACATCGCCCTCTCTTCCCGGTCCTAAAACAAAGGAGCCCTCAGCGAGAAGTCGATTCAACTCATCAAGCCTCTCTTTATTCAGCTCCCCCTTTTCATCAAGGAGCAGTCCTGCGAATTTCAATCCAAAGTACTTGGCCCGGTAGCGGAATGCATCTTGAATCGGATTTTGATCTAAATAAATGGACATGAGCGCTTCATTCCTCATATCGAGGAGATCGGCCAGCGGGCCTTTCAGCGACTCTAGAAAGATTTCTTGCAATTGACGCACAACCACCTAATATACCGATTCTTGAATCAACTTCGGTATAACTTGAGCCATCTCAAATGTAAAGCAGCTTTACACTTGTTCCTTTCTCGCTACAAGGCGGGCTCCCAAAATATTGAAGCAGAGTCCGCTTATGACGAGGAGACCAGCCACAATTTTCCATGGTTCAAGGGCCTCCTCCAATATAAGAGCAGAACTCAGCATGCCAAAAACAGGGACGAGAAGGGTGAATGGGGCAACAGTCGCAAGAGGATAGATTTGCACAAGCCAATTCCAGATTCCGAATCCGAAGACGGTGGAGCAAACGGTGACAAAGAAAATCGCCGTATAGGAAGCAGCAGATAGGTTGTGAAGATCCAAAAGCATAGGGCGGCTCTCCTCGAAAATGAGAGAGAGAACGAGCAGCGGAGGCCAAGCGACAAGCCCCCCCCAGGAAAGGAGAGATCCCGATTGGGTCCTGCCCATCTTTTTCACAATCACGCTGCCCAATCCCCAAGTTGCCGCCGCTGCAATCACTAGCAATAGGCCTGTCAATGTTGCACTCGAACCTAAATGAAGCCCCACAAAGGCAATTCCTGAAAAAGAGAGCACGGCGCCGAACACCTGCCATCGATTGATTCTCTCCTTCAAAACAATTGATGCGAAAAGAATGCTAAAAAAAACTTGCGTTTGGAGGAGAAGCGAACCCAAACCGGCAGAAACTCCCGCTTGCATTCCCATAAACATCAATGCGAATTGCAATACGAACATGACAAGGCCATAGATCGCCACCCACTTAAATGGGACAGCGGGCCTCTTAAAGAAGAAAACAGCCGGGATGCTGAGGAGAAAAAATCTAAAAAAGCAGAAGAGCATGGGGGGGATTTCTTGCAGGCCAGTTTTGACGAAAACAAAATTAAGACCCCAGACTGCAACGACAAGAACAAGAAGTAGAATATGAAACGGTTTCACAGAATGCCTAATTGAGCCATAGATTTTATATACTCTCTTCGAAAACCGCAAGTCCAGTGGGATACTCCCAATATTCGACTTCCCGAAGGACAATTAAGGAATAATAATCGATTTAAAATAATCTTTATATAAGCTATACTTTTAACTTTAATAAACAATAAAAAGGAATAAAGAAATGGCAATAAGAGCAACATATACCGAAAAAAGTTCAAGAATCGAAAAATATTTTTTTACCACCCGCGAACAGGGTTCGCTAGAGGGCACAGAGCCCACAGAGAAGCATTAAATTTTAAATCGACGCAGCCCATCTCGCAATAGCTTCACATTGAAATT
>JANPFC010000025.1:0-7066 GCA_031423235.1 Chlamydiota bacterium
CAAGACCCTCGTCGCCGATGGTACTAGCCGCAAGAGGCTGGGAGAGTAGGTAGTCGCCAGATTTTTCTTCGCCCTGATTAGAGCAATCTAATCAGGGCTTTTTTTTGCCCAAATTTTTTGCAAATACAAAAAGACGCAAAGATTCAAATGAATGTTCTTTGCGTCTCAGCGTCTTTGCGTTTGTCTTTCTTATTGCTGCTTATTTAACAGATAGAAAATGGAACCAACGACCGCAATCACTACTGATAGGAGCATCACTTTTGTGCATGAATCTGATTCGTGATGAGCGTGATACTTTCCACTTCCTCCATGGCAATGATCTGTGCTGCCGCAATCTGCATGGTGCGCATGTCCGTGTTCTACGTGTCTTGTTGTAGCCATATTAATTTCCTTTGTTTGGGTTATTGAAAGCCATCTATTTTAGCCTCCACATTGGTTGATTTCAACTTGCATTAGATTTTTATCTGGCCATTAAATTTTTTATCGTGTAGTTTCTATCCGATTTTTTTTGGAGGCCTTATGGCGGCAGTTGCACCTTACACATATGTAAAACAGAAGCTAGTGAGGCATTTTCCGGAACAAGATTTCCCAATTGTTCGCGCTCGGGGAAAGCACGCAGCGTTTCACTACCAACTCCAATTGCTGCAGCCCGATCAGCAGATTCTAAAGTGGCTTGCGATCTGCACGGAGAAGTACGCACGATATATTAATTTGCCCGACTCAACTGGGCAGGTATACTTTGTCAATGAAGGCCGGCAGGAGGTTGCCGCCACCGGACTGCCCCCCATATCAATGGCTATACTTATGGAGAGGAAATCGATTGTTGATGCATTTTGCGCATCGCCTCATATTAATATGGAAACCGTCGATCGAGCTGGATGGATCCCTTTACAGCACGCGATTGCACGAAACGACCCCGAGATTTTGCGTGTTGTTGAAGAGGCGACAGATAAGCAGCAGCAAACAGCTGGTAAAGTCGCCGCTCTAGCAAAAGATAGATTTCCATTCTTAAGAAAACTACTCCAACGGCCTGAACTCCCAACAGAAGCAGTGGTTGTACGTTATCGAGATCCGACCGGTTCTATGCAAGAGATGACGCAAACTGAATTTATGGAATTTACCGGCGGGGCCCAGTTTTACGATGGTCTTGTCGGAACTCCAGACTCAATTTTTCGGAATTGGTATAGAAATAGCCTTGCAAATGAACCTATCCTCCCTTCGATGCTGCAGCGTTTTGATGCGTATTCTAAAAAGCCGCCTAAATTATTTCTCGCTCAGGATGAAGGGGCAGGATTGGGAGTTAGAGCTCAGCAAAAGATTAAAGCGGGTGATTTGGTCGCGTTTTGCGGTTCTGAATTGATGCCCCCTGAGGAGGAAAATAGCTTGTCTGATCCCCACTCTAATATTCTAACCATTGGCAAACGGCTTCGGAATTGGGGAATGGAGTTCAATGATGGTTTTCCAAACACACAGGAATTTCCCATTGTGAAGGACGGAGTTGAATTCTCAGGCCTCGTCGCTTTAAGAGAGATCGGCCCAGAAGAGCGGGTTCTTCATAGTTATGACTTTTCCCACCAGATCAAGTGGGGACCGAGAGCAGAACTGGCTCTTCCAGAACTCTTGGAAGCCTTTCCTGGACCTACGTCGCCTGCTAAAACTTGGAAGGTCGTAAGTAAAATGGATGCTGGGTCAAAAGATCCAAAGGTTAAATTTGATTACCAATGCAAAAAAGCGGGGCTCGTGTATCTTTTTCACACCCCATCCGTATTACTTAGCCTCCTCCTCCGAGGCCATTTTGACCTAGATTCTGTTGAGAGGCTTCTTAAAGATCCCAAATTTCTTAGCGCGATGGATATCGACAAGGGCATTGGAACTGCATTGCAAAAATTCTATGCCAAAGCCTTTGGGCATGTAAAAGCCTTTCACTCAAAAGGACAGGAAACCGCAACGGGACATGTAGCTGCAAAGATGGAAAAAAATGTGAGAGCTGGGGTGATCGCACTTCAATGGGTCCTTGATCATAAGCCTGGAGATGTTCGGACTGAATTTGATCGAATATATGACGCGACCGCCGCTTTCTTTACAGCTATTGAGTCTAGAAAGGACATCCCCCCGCCTAAAATTTTAAACAGACAAGAACTTGACGAGATTATCGCTCGATCTAAGAGTGCAACTTTTTTTGTTTATGAGGGATCAAAGGAGAGAGTTGCTGAAATTCTGCGTCAACACGAAGAGAAAAAGGAGTGATTTATGGCTGTTGCAGTACCTCTGAGTCCAGTGGGAGTTTGGGGACATATTATACTGCGCTCAGCCTGAAACTTGGAATTTTGAACGCGCCAAAACCGCTATAATCGACGATCGTAAACTGGTTCATATTTCTAATATTGACCCGTTTACGATCGTCGATTCTAGCGAGTTTTCGCGCGGCTCAAAATCAAAGTTTCAGGCCGAGCGCAGTATAAATACTACGCTAATGAGCCCAAACTTTGGGCAGTTGTCGGAGCTGTCGGAATGGTTGCCGGCATCATTTTGAAAATTGAGATGGTTGCAATCCTTGCTCTATGTACGTTAGTACAAAGTCTCTCTTCATCATACGACCGGAATCAGAGTATAAAGAAGTTGCAGGAACTGCAACAGAAAGAGAGAGATTATGGCCAGTGGCTTGCGGAGCTTGTTCGATATATTGCCCCCAGGGGGGTGGTAAATAATCCTGATGATATTGACTTAACCGCAAATCCTCGAGAAGTTTTGGATAACATCCATGCAGCTATTGAACGCTATTTAAAGCCTCAATTTTTTTTTTACTCTGAATTTAGGCTGAAGTTTCAGATTCTTCAAGGAGAATTCAACGGCTTTGTTGATGAAGGGGGATATAATGCACGTGTGGAAGGGATTATGCGGCGCCTCATTTTTGACTTTTATCAGGAAGCCATAAGAGTTCGCCCCAATTATAACGAATTTTATCCCACATTCGAAGAGAATATTCGTAGGGGGATGGGATGTTTTTAAAAGCGGATCTCGCCGTTCACGTTAATGGCGTTTTGGTTGAATACCCGCCACTCGAATGCGAGGCTTGCTTTTGAGCAATCGACAAGAGTAAGTCCCAGCGCCATGCCCCAACGTTTTTTGCAGATGATCGATTTGGACTCAATATCTACGATCTCATCCATGTCGGGAAATTGGACGAGGAGCACCGCTGGTTCTGGATCAATGTGAGTTAGAATATAAGTTGCATTGATGTAGGGAACGAACATCCAAGCTTTGTATGACATACCCAGGGCGGCTTGGATCTCTTTGTATTTCAGGCGGTAGTTGCTAACGATGTTGAACGGCTGCCCTTCGACGACGAAATATCTTGGTTTCTGATTCGTTTGAAAATACTTTGCATCGGCTCCAAAGTAGAAATTCCGGTGTTTAAATAGGACGAGCTTGCCGCCAACGCCCCAAGCAAGGGCCCGTTTGGTGAATATCTCCTCATCGATTTGGAGTCTTGAGCTTCCAACAATGCCGTAGAGATCGAGATTATTTAACACATTTAGAGTAAGAAGTCCTGCATAGGTGGAGAGTTTAAGAAAGGTGCGCGTATGCGTGACCCCTTCCATTTTAAACTCATCTTGAAAGCGCTGTTTGTAAACCCAATCGTCTAGATATCCCGCCCGAAATGAAACAGGGGACTGTCTGATGAAAATCCCTTTTTTCATGATATTTGGTTCGGCGGGATTTCCTGTAAACATGGCCGAAACCGATGATACTGAAAGGATAAAAAAGCAAAACGCACCACGCCAGGCCATAGTGTTTCTATACCTATAAAAAAATTGCTGCGCAATAAATTTTCGAACTGACCCTAAGAGAGACAATCCAATTATTTCAGTCTCTAATGGCTGCCTAGAAAAAAAAGGGCCGCTTTTTCAAGCAGCCCTCGGTCAATAAGTAGGAAATGATTAATTTAGAAGTCAAACTGGGATCTAAGTGTCAGCCCTTGCAGAAAGAGGCTGTTTGCAGATGCTCCAATTCCATTATCCGCATTATCAACAAGATATCTCATCATGTTTTGATTCCAGAATATTTGGAAGTCATATGTGAGGAGGAGATCGAAGTGATAGTTGCGGCAGTCAAAGTAGTCGCCCCAGCCAATACCAACATTCATGTCATTATTGAAACGAACTGTATTGTATCCGTTATAGCTTGCCGACCAGATTGGATTATCTATAGACAATGGATCTGCTGCAGAAGATACATTCGTGTATCTTGTGAACAAAATACTTCCTGAAAGATCTCCCTCAAATCGAAATCCCCAGCCAAGGTGCCATTCTCCTTGAAATCCCGCACGTGGACCCACAGACCAACAAGACGATTTGTTATGTAGAACAGCGCTACTTGTTGTAACCACACCACCGCTAGAATCAAATGGTTCTGCTAAAATTCTCAAGTTCTGACGAATCCACGCGGCTCTCAAGCCCCCAAATGGACCTATTATGAGATGGGTTCCTTGATAAAATGGGCGAGTTAATGCTGCATCCAATATATCCATTCTAAGGCGCCAACTTGACGAGAGTGATCTTGCAGTTGTTACTGGTTGATCTAAAGCCCAGTTATGAATCTCCCAAGCGGGGTCTCTGCTGCCAACGGGTCCTGCAGGTGCAACCGCTGAAACACTTGTTCTTGAACGAAACCAAGTGTACTCCAAAAGCCCACTCCAATGGTCGTGGTTTAAATCCATCCCAAGACCCACTTTAAAGCCAGGCTTAAAGGAGGTGTCTTGAAACAGAAAAGTGGCTCCGCTATTAACAGCATCAGTTGAAATACCAATTAATGATTGAGAAATGGCCAAATCCAAACCTTCTTCATAAGCAGTCCAATAGGTGAAGCTGGCGTCGAACCAGAAATCCCATGGGCATGGGGTGAGTTCGTAATCTGCAGGTTCATTGTAGGCTGAAGGGATACAGCAGTTTGTATCTGGATAGCCGCGCTCAAAACATACTGGCGGGCATGGTTTGCATGGTTTTGGCGGGCACGCTGGCGCGCAGGAGCCACTATTTTGAGCGTATGCAAAATGGACGCAAAGCAAAGCGAGGCCAAATGCAGTCAGTTTTGTGATTCGATTCATTTTTTCTTCCTATGCTAAAAAATCGTTAAACCTAATGTCCAAACTATCAGATAAATTATTTTTTAGGCACAAAAATTCGGTCTTGCTTTTGACTCCCAAAAAAAATTGTTGCGCAATAAATTCCTGAGTTGGGTATGGGGAGATTAAACGGGAGTTTTAAAATGTCGTTATCCGAGACGATGGGTAAACTCGAAAATCTGATTACTAATCTAGCAAAAGATTTAGGAAAAGTCACGAGAGGAAACCGATCTGCAGCGCAGAGGGTTCGAGTCGGGACCATCCGATTGGAAAAGGTGGGCAAGCAATTCCGCAAGGAATCTGTTGACGCTGAAAAAACCGGCAAACTCCGCAAGCCTAAGAAAAAAGCAAAGAAAAGAAAGCGCTGATTCGTTAAAATCGCTTCCCTATGGAAGCATCTGTTCAAAATTTTTCTCCAAAAGGTTATGGCGTCGCAGATGAAGTGGAAATCGCCCACGTGATTCCGGGCGACCGGATCCTTTTCGAACTGACCCGCAGAAAGCGGCTCCCCCAAAAAGGGCGCCTCCTCGAAATCCTCACCCCCTCTCCCGACCGAGTTGAGCCTCGCTGCGCCCACGCTCGCACCTGCGGCGGCTGCTCGTGGCAGCAGATGGCCTACTCCGCCCAGACCAAAGAGAAGGAAGCGCGGGTCAAAAAAGCTTTTAACAGACAGCCCGATCCGATCATCCCGTGCTCTAATCCCTTCGGCTACCGGAACAAGATGGAGTTCACCTTTTCTGAAAACCGGGGAGGCCAAAAATATCTCGGCCTCATGATCGCTCAAGCGGAACCCTATGTTTTCAACCTCACTGAATGCCACCTAACTAGCCCCTGGTTCGTCGAAGTTCTCTCTGCCGTCCGCGGCTGGTGGGAAACCTCGGGTCTCAAAGCTTACTTTCCTCCCGGCGACTCAGGCAGCCTCCGCTACTTAACCATCCGCGAAGCGGTCCGCACCGGCCAAAAGATGGCGATCCTCAATGTCTCCGGCAACCCCGAATTTGCCCTCAGCCGCCCGCAGCTCGACAGCTACGCAGCCGCAGTCCGCAGTGCAGTAGAAGGAGACATCTCGGTCTTTATCCGGATCCACCAGACTAAAAAAGGGCGCCCCACCCAATTCTTTGAAATGCATCTTTCGGGCCCCGATCACATTGTTGAAGAGCTCCATCTAAAAGAGGGCCCCCTCTCCTTTAAGATCAGCCCCATTTCGTTCTTTCAGCCCAACACGCTCTCCGCAGAAAAGCTCTACGACACTGCCCTCGCGATGCTCCCATCCTGTGCAACTGTCTACGACCTCTATTGCGGCACGGGCACACTCGGCATGGCCGCCTCTCAAAAAGCCAAACGGGTGATTGGCATTGAACTTAGCCCCGAATCGGTGATCGATGCGCAGGAAAACCTGATCCGCAATAAGATTACGAACATGGTCATCCATCAAGGGGACGTTGGTAAAATCATCACACGTCTCATGAGCGAGCCGGGATTTCTCCGCCCAGACGCGGTCATCGTCGACCCACCCCGAGCGGGGCTCGATCCATTAGCTCTTCACCACTTAAAAGTTTTACTACCTAAAACGATCGTCTACATCTCCTGCAACCCGCTTACACAGGCAGAGAATGTGGAAGAGCTCCTCAAAGCTGGCTATGAGCTTAAGCGGCTCCAGCCCATAGACCAGTTCCCCCACACCTACCACATCGAGAATATTGCTTTATTAGAGAGATGAGCTTTTTCTGTTCTGTAGTTTCTGAATGAATTCGTCGAACTTAGATTTGTTTTTTTCATGAACGGCCCATTTTTCGATTTCGGCCATATCAATCGTCATCTCGAGACAGATGTTGATTGCTTGCTCCAAGCCTTGTCTATCATTCCAGTGAAAGTAGCTGGCTAACCGATCTTTGACGCTATCTTCAGGTTTTATACCGAAGTTGATTCAAGAATCGGTTT
>JANPFC010000026.1:0-18755 GCA_031423235.1 Chlamydiota bacterium
AATTTCAATGTGAAGCTATTGCGAGATGGGCTGCGTCGATTTAAAATTTAATGCTTCTCTGTGGGCTCTGTGCCCTCTAGCGAACCCTGTTCGCGGGTGGTAAAAAAATATTTTTCGATTCTTGAACTTTTTTCGGTATACTACATTGACTTGCTGTTCTACCATCTCCAGCTTCGCTGCTACTGTGTTATCGAAATCAAAACAACGAGTTTCAAGCCTGAATATGCTGGAAAAATAAATTTCTATCTTTCTGCTGTGGATGATTTCGTCAAAAGCGATGCTGACAATCCATCGATTGGGCTGATCCTATGTAAAACGAAAAAGCAATTTACAGCTGAATATGCTCTGCGAGATATTCACAAACCAATGGGCGTTTCTCAATACGAAGGAATTATTACCAAATCGCTTCCAAAACGATTACAGCAATCACTTCCTTCTATTCAAGAAATTGAAGCTGAGCTGTCTGGTTCCCCTCCAGACGTTCCCAAAAAACGACGTATTAAAAGGTAGAAGCTGGGATTCGGGAAACAGTTACCTCTACGCCCTTTAGAGCATCGGTCACATCGGCATACCCTTTCTTCATATCAACCGGCAGACTGTTCTTGCTTTCTCTATCAAAATTCAGCTTCTTCATATCAACCATTTTCAAAACCAAATCATTGTATGAGCGGAAGTAGAACACTTTTTTCGTCATATCCTTGATCACGATCCACTGCGTATAGTCCCCTGTATCTTTTCCTGGGTCTCTCACATCTCCGAGGGGGATATCGACTGCATTGAGTAGGTGCTCGGCAAGAATCACTGCTTCCGCGCTATTTGCCGGTTCTTTGGCAAAGCGTAGGAGGGAGACTGTTTTCACAAACCGCGACGGGGGGCTCCAGTCGCCAGGCATCCCTAAAAAGCCGGTTCCCTGTCCAGATGGGGCCATGGATACTCCCCTGAACTCAACCGGATTTGGGTTTTCGGGGCTGAGATTGAGGTAGTTTGCGAGGTTAGCTTGATGCCAATCAAAGGTTGGAGAGTTCGTGAGGACGCTGATTGGATTATCGTAAACCTTCATAACGCCGCCGATGAATTCAACGACGATGCTATTGCCTTGTGCGTCGTGGATGGCTGCGTGGACGGGAGGGACGCCGAGCGGCGGGACTACGTGGCCCCAAATGCGGACCGATTTTAGAGCCTCTTTCACTTCAGCTACAGTTGCAAAATTGCCGAGCGCCCAGGCGCCGAAATCGATGAAATCGAGCGCGCTTTTCAGCTCTTGGGGGGCAACTGTTGGGTACTGTGTAACGCCTGGGAGCCACAGGTAGCCGAAAGAAAGGCCCGCTTCGTTCATTCCATCGAAGGAGAAGTTCATCCCGAGCGGCATCACTCCCAGATATCCATACTTAGAGACCCAGGTAAGGCCGCTTTTCTGGCCTGGCGCTTGGCTCACCATCCGCTGCTTACGAGGGAACACTTTGATTTTTGATTGCAGCTCAAGTGCAAATTCTAGCGATCTTCCATTGACATACGCACCGTCTGTCGATTGGACAACGAAATCTGTGCATCCGAAGGCCAATGACACAAACAACACACTCAAAACCTTAAAAATTCGCATATTAGACCTCTTCCATGGCTAAGGGTTCGTCGATTTCCGGGATTATTTTGGCCGAATTTCGATTTAAATTTGGGGGTCCATATACTTCTGTCGATATGGACCCCCAAATTTGAATCGAAATTCGGCTCAAAAGAACCGGAAAATCGACAGAACCTTAGTCATGGAAGAGGTCTCTTATTCCCAATTTGTGAACCAACAGGTTCGTTTGCTTAGCGGCATGACTTCAAATCGCTCAATCGGCTGATAGATTTGACGATCGCTTAAACCGCATGGATATTTGTTGCTGCAGGAGATTTGATAAAGGGGCAGATTGATGATGATCTGCACCTGCCAAATCGTCTCGAAAAGTCTGTCATATCTCCAGCTCACATCCAGAGCGAGATAATCCTTATACTGCGGACGGATCCGCGCTTCTCCGCCAACAACGCCGTCATTGCAAAGCGCTCTGGCCAAAAAGTAGGGGCCGGCAGCGGCGTAAAGAGAGAAGTCGTAGCAGGGTGATTCGAAGAGCAAGAAGCCCAATTCAGCGTTGAAGCTATAGGAGATCGACTCGATGCTGTCGCGGATGGCATAATAATCTCCGTCGTAGTCGTCAAACACACATCTGCTCATGTGCCTTTTTCTGCCGAATGGCGCATAGGCATTCGCTCGGAGATCCCAGCGTCTGCCAAGGATTTCCAGCCCCAATCCGACCTGTTGATAGTAGCCGATGCATCCTTGGCGGAAGTCGTAATAGGCGTTGAATCCCAAGATCTCGCAGAAGCAGTCGCAGCACGGATCGGGAATGTATCTTCCGCCGATACCGCCGTTGGCTGCGTAGGTGTTATTGTCGAAGCGGTGGCCTCTTAAGTCCAAAAATGGCATCACTTTCCCTAACTTGTAATCGGGAGCAAACACCACTTCTGCTGTCGTGTAGTTCGTCGCGAATGGGATGCAGTCTTTTTCCTGCTCGCCCCAGGTATGGCGAATCGATAGGAACTTGGGCCAGGGGAACTTCTTGCAGTCGTCTGGAACGCAAGGAGCCTCATATTCCTCAACAGCTGGAGGGGGAGCCGGTTGATAGGATGCCAGCCATGCGCTAAACCAGGCGGGCATCTCAGTCTGTTTCTCTAGGATGGGAGCTGCTGCAGGCTCTTCATCTTTTTTAGCCGTTGGAGGGAGGACAAAAGCGATCGGGTCATCGTCTACCTTTGGCTCTTCAACAGCAAAAATCTTCTTCTTTATTTCAGCCTTTTTTGGATCCTCTTTTGGCATAGCAGGTTTTGGATCTTCGTATACTCTGACAAGAGGCGGCGCTTCAATGCTATTTATACACAAACAATCTGAAGAATCGGTTTCTGACAGCCTCGGCTTTTCCTCAGAATCTTTGTCTTCACTTGCGCCTTGCCTATCGGCAATGGTCGCTCGCTCCAGACACTGATTCTGAGTAGCCTCGTTGTCAAATTCCCGATTCTTCAGATTGTTTGTGTATACCTCACAAACTGCAGCGGCAAATTCTACTGTCGTATCGGGCTCCTCTCCGAATTCTTCGTATTCAAATTGTGCAACGATCTGCAGTATTTCGCCTATGAAGTCTCTGTCAGCGAGCTCTGCTTTAAAAACTGCATAGGCCTCGGGTTCCTCTAGAATTGCCAGCACCTCCATAGCCACTGGAGCATCCACATCTTTTGGCGTCTCCACAACAGCCGCCTCAACTCTAGTTTCGGGTACAGCCGCCTCAGCATAAGGCGCTACAGTGTCTGCAATTTCAACATCCCCAAAGTTTGTTGGATTTTCATCACCTGTCAGCTCTTCTATATCTTCAATCACAGCTTGGATCTTCTTCTCAATCGACTTAGCATCGGAGAACTCCCGTTCTGTGTTCGGGGCCTCTTCTCCCCCCTCGGCTGTCTCAAATTCTGGAATCACCAAATCTACTTCTTTGCCGATTTGTTTCTCATGAGTAGGCTCGGGCACCCATTCGCCGTACGGTTCTATCCGGTGAGGCCCTGAAGACTCAGCCGCAAGAGCTCTATTTTTATGCGGCGCCTGGCCAAGCTCGCCCTTATCAAGCTCTGCAATCACTTGGCTAGCTTCCACCTGAAAGCTTTTGCCCAAAAGGTCGACCTTTGGCTCCTGCGGGGCCAACTCAACAGACTCTTGCGGCTTAAATTCTTTAGCTCCGAATAGTGAAATGATCCGCTGAAGCTCTGCATCGAAGCTGCTATCTGCAAATTTGACTTTGGGCTCCTCAGAGAGGTATTTGATCCGCTCTGCAAGGGCGAGATCTTCTAGAGAAATTGAAGTTTCCGCTCCTTTGGGCTCTTGATAAGGGGCAATGTGGATCACTTCGCTTTCAAGTTTCTTCACATCCGATTCTGCCCCGCTGAGCTCTCTCTCCGTATTTGGAGCCTCATCGCTTGCAGAAACCTCTAACTCCAAACCTGTCCACTCAGTTTCTCCTTCACGATTTCTAAACGCGAACTCAATTTGAGGAATTGGCAATTCCTCAACAACTTCGCTCACATCAAGCTCTCCGATCATGCACGCGTTCTCTATCGGTGAATGATCCGCAAAAGCCTGTGGGATTTCCGTCACGCTCGGCTCTGTTACAACTTTAAAAATGGATAGATATGCAGCTACCAGCTCGCTTTCAATAATTGGAGTCTCGTCAGCTGCGCAGATCTCTAACTCTGGACTTGCCCACTCCACTTCTGTCTTAGCGATACTATCCGACAGCTCAAAACGGGCCTCCGGCGTTGCCAATTCCGAATAAGGCTCTATGCCTTCTAAAAGAACAATCCCACCCAATTCAACTGGATTTACCGATCCTGTTAGATCTTTGAACTGATCCGCTGGCAGCTCATTTACATGGCTAATCTCATCAGCTGCAGCAAAATCACTTTCCGTGCATGGCGCCTCTTCAACACGGCAAACCTCGAACTCCTCAACCTCGAAGAGAACAGCTGCGATCTCAGCCTCCTGTACCTGCACTTCAGGATAAGCCTCTACTCTATCGGCAATCGCTGCGTCCCCAAAGTCGATTGAAGATCCCGTCTCATCTACTTCTTCAGCCAGAACGATTTCACCAGCCTCTCCCCTCAAAAGATCGAATTCCGCCGCTGCGAACTCTCCTTCCGTACATGGCGCCTCTTCAATACGGCAAACCTCGAACTCCTCCACCTCGAAGAGAACAGCTGCGATCTCAGCCTCCTGCACCTGCACTTCTGAATAAGCCTCTACCCTATCCGCAATCGCTGCTTCCCCAAAGTCGATCGAAGATCCCGTTTCATCTACCTCTTCTGCCAGAACGATTTCACCAGACTCTCCCCTAGAAAGATCAAATTCCGCCGCTGCAAACTCACTTTCCGTGCATGGTGCCTCTTCAACCTGGCAAACCTCGAATTCCTCCACCTCGAAGAGAACGGCTGCGATCTCAGCCTCCTGCACCTGCACGTCAGGATAAGCCTCCACCCCGTCCGCAATCGCTGCGTCCCCAAAGTCGATCGAAGATCCCGTTTCATCTACTTCTTCAGCCAGAACGATTTCACCAGCCTCTCCCCTCAAAAGATCGAATTCCGCCGCTGCGAACGCTCCTTCCGTACATGGCGCCTCTTCGGACGGTTCGAACTGATCCAACACGATCTCAGCCAATTCAACATCAACTTCTTGAGGGGCTGAATTGCGTTCTATCTGAACAAGATCCCAATCGTTATTCGGCTCATCCACAACTCCGCTTGTCTCAAACTCTGCAATCATCTGGTCGATTGAGGGGGGCAATCTCCAGATTTTGGGAGTATTTTCGAGGGCGATTACAACATCGATATCCCCAGTTGAGCAATTGACGATTTCCTCATCGAAATCGGACTCGTATTCCTCGGTTATTTCAATATCATCGATCTGAGCAATCTCAGCTGCTTCAACGAAAACTTCGTCAGAGGGAAAGCCGGAAATTGCGACATCAAATTCATTGGACTCGTCTTCTTCGAATTCGTCGACGGATGAAAGATCCTGAACTAAGTAATTTTCTTCCGACTCCCCGGCCTCATTGCGCTCTCTAAGTCTTTCCTCAACAAACTGAGCTACGGTGATTCTAAACTCATTTTGCTCTTCATCCGAGACATCTTCGACAGGAGATCTCACTTCCCGCGTTGTGATTGGAATAACCGAATTCAAGGCAACGCCTTGAATCTGCGGAGAGGCGGGCTGTACGATGGCGATCGCTCCTCGAGGCTCCGTTGGAGCAAAATGTTTTGTGGCAACACCCTCAATCTGCGGAGAGGGAAGCTCCATGCGAGGAGATTGGCGTTTAACGATACGGACTTCATCTTTTCGGGTATCGTCGCTTTTGCACCCTGTTTCCACGAAGAGGGAATATTCTGTTTTTTGGTCGGAGCAGCCAATTTTTAGAAAAAACGATGCTGAGGTCAAATTCTCATAGGAGGATTTGATGAAGATACAAATAAGAAGAGAGAAAAGAACTAATCCAATCCTTTTCAAGCTAACTCGACCACATGGTTCCTAATGCTAAAACGTTAAGACATAATCAATTCCCCTTATAACTTGCCTATAGAAACAAAGAGCCTATAAATCAACAGTAAAATGCAGGGGATTTCTCTATGAGAGGAGAGCAATCGAGGGGGTCAACCTGAGAATGAGGTGTTTATGGGCAAAACAGGAAAAGGAAAGAAATATCACACGATCGGCAGAGGGAGGCACGATAGGAATTTATACGGCGAACCGTTAGGTTTGGTGAATTTGGAATCCTTTGCCATTCTCACAGATAGGCAATACCGGTCCTCGTACAAATCTTGAAGGTAGAGCCCTAAAAAATCCCAAAAACTTGCGTACCAAGGCGAAGATTCTCCGGGGGGCGCATCGGGCCGCACCAGTAAATACCATCCCCGCACAATCAGCTGAAGCCACTTGCCATGAACGAGCAGCTCACGATCAGACAGCGAAATATCCTCTGAACGGACGATGTGGTGCTTGGAGACCTTATGAGCCCGGCTAAGGACCTCTGAAAATTTGCCCATAGAAATTATTTTTTACTTCGAATTACTGCAATAATCCACATCGAATTGTTGTCATCACATTGATTATAAGGAATGTAAAAAGGAATCTCACACAGATTTTTTGTTTGGAGCAAGCGACCTTTGTCTCCGGCAAAGGCCCGAGTGAAAACGGAAAATATGGAGTCTGGGTCAGAAATTTGAGAACCAGCAACTCCGCTTGCTAAGAGGCATTACCTCAAATCGCTCAATGGGCTGGTATATTTGACGATCTGTGATTCCGCAGGGGCGTTGGTTCCTGTCAGTAAGCTGATATAGCGGCAAATTAAAGATAACCTCTGCTTGCCAAATAGTATCAAAAAGACCGTCATGCCTCCAGCTTAAATCTAGGGCAATATAATCTTGATATTGGGGGCGGATTCTAATTTCTCCACCCGGGGTGCTTTCGCAACACTTCCCTCTAGCTAAAAAGTAAGGGCCGGCAGCAGCATAAAGAAGGAAATTTTCCGAAGCAATTAAGAGATAGCCGATTTCGCTATTGAAGCTATAAGAAACTGATTCAATATCTTTTCGAAACGCAAAATAATCGCCATCATAATTGTTAAAAAGACAAGAATGGATATGTTTTTTATGGCCAAAAGGGACATAAACATTAGCGCGAAAATCCCACCGTTTTCTTAAGACCTCAATTCCGACGCTGAATTGCTGATAATAGCCAATGCATCCTTGACGATAGTCGTAGTAGGCGTTAATCCCGAGCATTTCACAAAAACGGGAGTCAGGCATTGGGATAGTTCTCCCTCCGATTCCTATATTCGCTGCATAGGTATTGTTATCGAATCTGTGGCCTCTTAAATCCACTAAAGGCAAAACCTTTCCGGCCCGATAATCGGGTGCAAATAGTATTTCAAGAGTCGTATAATTGGAAGCAAATGGTATGCACTTATTTTCCTGATGCCCAATGACATGGCGCGTAGTTATCCGTTTCGGCCAAGGAAATGGATTGTAGTCAGCCTCTATAACTACTTCTTCCTGAGGATCGGCTTGTTCGCTGACCGCAAGAAGCTGAAAATCCCTCTGAACTTTCTCAGGACAACTTAAATCCAAGGGCAAAATAGCGCCCCCGACGCATACCTCCTTAGACCCGGAATTTATACTGCGCTCGGCCTGAAACTTTGATTTTGAGCCGCGCGAAAACTCGCTAGAATCGTCGATTATAGCGGTTTTGGCGCGTTCAAAATTCCAAGTTTCGGCATAAGGGATATAATTAAAATCTATGCCCCGACCCATCATGTTTAGTGAATTCTGAGGAAGATCGGAGGAAGCCAAAAAACCACTGTTCAGCGGATCGGCGCAAAAGATCTTTTCAGACCCGTTTTCCGTATGCCCGGCAACAATCTCAGGGGGAACCAACTCTTCCGGAGCACGAGCCATATTCGAGTGAATAAAAAAAACACAAACGAGGAGAAGAATAAGGAATAATTGTAACTCTATACCTGGCTTATTTTTTAATTTTCTTGACAAACAAAGAACCTCCAATTACAAATGAACTCTTTCTTTGTTCTTCTACAGCGAAGCAGAGTATCAGTAAAGGAATTACAGAACGCCCCTCCAGAGAACCTGGAGGGGCGGTGTCATTTTAGAATGCTTTTTGTAGAGTCAGTAGCAGATACTCTAGATCAAAGACAAACTTCTCAGATTGAGGAACATCGAATTGAGCGGTGGTAGCCGTTTCATTAAATGTCGTAAAGTACTTTTGGAATGTTGGATAATCGATGTAATCGCCGCTTTTTTTGATGGAGTCCCAGAACTCGACCCCTTCATCATAAAACTCTTCTCCGCGCAGTACTTCGAATTTCGCAAGGAGGTCTTTGTAGTCCCGTTTTTCCAATTGGTGGACTGGGAAGACTGCAACACTCTGATCTCCTTCAGCAAAGTCAAGCAAGCGGACTTGAGCCACGATGCTGACGTTTGGAGGGAAGAAAGTGTCTTCGCCATAAGCAAATTTAGGGTGGATATAAACAACCCGTTCTTCCCCTTGCTGCATGCCGACGAGCGCGTAAGCGATACCTGGGATCAATGCGCCCAGATTTTCATCCTTGACCACACCCCAATCTTTAGAATCATTATCGCCCAACACTTGGAAAGTATACTGGAACGAAACAGTCTTTGTTTTAGCAGTTGCTGCATTGCCTTTTCCGGCCTTTAAAACTTTGTAGTAGATCTCATTTGGAACGAGGGCTACTAAATCTTCCCGGGCGCCTAATCTGCCAAAGTAGGCATTCGCCCTTTCAAGGTTCTTGCAGCACTCCAGATCTCTTTCGATAGTCTGGATATCGTTGAATCGCTTCATGTGCTGAGGAATGGGCATTTGCTTCCCCTTTTCGCGAGCAGCAACCCCTTGCAGGAAGGCGTTCTGAAATTTTTGTGCGCCGTAAGGCTCCATGCCGATTTTTCTATGGATGATCTCGACAATCTTGCTGATTGTCTGCTCTTTGTTATTTGGCAAAGCGAGATCCCGTTCTTTAGGAACTTGAGGAATTTCAATTATATGAACATTGGTAGTGAAAAACTTCCTCAGCGTCTCTTCCAAAAAGTCTTTTTTGGCGAGCGCCTTCATTACCTTGCCCCGGTTTTGTTCATAGGTGCCCAAAATCGCCCTAGTTTCTTCTGAATCTGGCTGGCACTGGAAGTTTGGCAATTCGCAAGGAGTGAATGGCTTTAATTTCGCAGAAGACACAGTGAGTTTAGAGAGAGCAAACTCCTCATCGGCCACTGAACTGAAGCCAAAAGAAGGTCTTTTCTGATACTTATTCGAGGATGCGGCCCAAGACTTGCACAATTTCTTGCTGATGTATGGGAATTCATCATTGCTTCCGAAGCTGTATGGATTGGAAATCGCATCCGCTCTCGCATGAACAATCGCGTTTTGCTTTCCATGGCCGAGCAGAATCTCAATCAATACCTGATTGTCTTGCAGTACCTGATAGAACCGGTTGTTAGACACAGTCAGTTCATTCAGCAAACTTTCTGGCGTGACTGTTGGCCCGAGGACATACTGGAACAGCGCCAAATTGTCTTTCACAGTCTGTAAAAAGGCTTTTCGATTGATGCAGATGAAGTGGCAGCTAGAGTCTTCCTCGGAAATCACGAGTGCGTACTCTTTGTTTTCCACTGACAATTTCAAGTCTTCCCACAATTCTTTCCCCTTGATCAGAGCGATCGTCCGGGCGTTTGGTGAAGACAGAAAGCGGAGCCTAGGAAGGTCGCAGACCTCTATGCTCACCGGTTTGTCGCCGTACAACACATAACCTGCCGACGAATCGGCCAGTGTGAACAGAAACTCGTTCAGCAAAGTTTTCTGCCGCTTGGACAGATCCTGCGTGAACTCTTTAAGACTATCGCCTCCCCATAGAAGTGGAGAGCAAAGTGTAAGAAACCAACCTAAAATAACTGAGCGCATAGAGTATCTCCCTAAAAATCCGATCCTAGCAAATGAAAAAATAACTTGTCAATGTGGTTCGTGGAAAATTTTTGTTTCACTTATTTTGAATTTTCCATATGATCCTGCCTCTTAAAAAAAAGAGATCATGTTCAAGTCACTTTTTATTGCAGCCATCCTGAGTTTCAGCCTTCTTCAAGCCAGCATGAAGGATCATTTCAAGCAAGCGTTGAATAAGTCTGACACCCACCAGATGAGAAATATCGATTTCATTTACGTGATTAATCTAGACCAGCGTCCTGAAAAATTCGCAAGATGCGAACACCAGTTAGCTCTCTACGGGATTACTCCTTATCGCTTCTCAGCTGTGAACGGATGGGAGCTTTCTCTAGAAACAATCAATGATGTCGGCATCCGCTTCCAGCCCTGGATGTCCATGGAAAAATGGGGCACCTATTACGAAGGCGATTTCGAACCCAAGCACGAACCTGTGCATGTGTTTGGGAGAAATTACTTCTGCCACTGCATGTCTCGCGGGGCAGTTGGGATTGCCCTCAGCCATCTATCCGTCCTCCAAGACGCGTATGACTCCAATTATCAGGCCATTTGGGTGATGGAAGATGACATTGATGTGGTGCAGAATCCCCATCTTCTTTCCGATCTGATGGACGAGCTAGACGAACTTGTTGGCAAAGAGGGGTGGGACGTTCTTTTCACCGACCCTGACACGAAAAACTCTCGCGGCGAATATGTCCCGAGCTTCGGATTTGCGTGGAAACCAAACTACCATCCCGCAAATCCCGAGCAATTCTCCCAAAGATACGATGTAAGCGGCAATCTCAAAAGGATTGGCTCCCGTTTCGGCGCCTATTCGATGATTATCCGGAGATCGGGGATAAAAAAGATCCTCGATTTCCTGAAGCAATATCGGATTTTTCTCCCCTACGATATTGAGTATGTGTTCCCTCCCGACATCCGCCTCTATTCGGCGAGGAGGGACATTATTTCCACAATAATTACCGCTCCTTCTGATAATGGAGCCCCTAACTACGAGAAGAAATAAATGCACGATGTTACTTATGAACAACCTGAGTCTCATTTTGAGTATGTCGTAGATAAACGGGATTCTACGAGATTAAAAATAATCGCGTTTGAGTGTATGGATCAAGTACACGGTTGGTGTTCCCACCAAAAAGCCTCCATCCTGATCGATATCATCCTGGCAATCAAACCCAAAACGATCCTCGAAATCGGCGTTTGGGGTGGAAAATCGCTCCTCCCCATGGCCTATGCATTAAAAGTGTTCGGGAATGGGATCGTATATGGCATCGATCCATGGGATAATCATGCCTCTCTGGAAGGAGTCATGCATGAGAGCAATATCGCCTACTGGAGAACTATTGATCACGAGGGGGTATTAAATCATCTGATCGATGTAATTGATCAATACGATCTCAACGACAACGTGAAGTTGATCCGCAGCTCCTCAGCAAACGCACCAATCATAGAGAATATCGACATTTTACACATCGATGGGAACCACTCCGAAGTGACCTCTTATCTCGATGTAACTAAGTGGGTCCCCTTGGTTAGAAAAGGGGGATGGATCGTTTTTGATGATATGAATTGGTTCGAAAATGGTGTCACCACAACAGGCAGAGCCGTCGAATATCTAAATACTCACTGCCATCAAATCGCAGAAATCAATGAATCTTGCCAATGGGGAATTTGGTATAAACCATGAAAAAACTACTACTTATTTTTTGCTCTCTCTTTTCCATGCTCAATGCAGATGCAAGCGTAGATGCATTAAAACAAAACGTATGCAACGTCATTCCCACTCTAGAAGGGTGGTGTTCCAAATCGAAAGCCGTCCACTTCATCGATTTAGTTTTGGAAGTGAAGCCTGACGTCTGCGTAGAAATCGGCGTCTTCGGAGGCTCTTCCATTTTCCCCGTGGCCTCAGCCCTAAAACACTTAGGAAAAGGCATCGTTATAGGAATCGATCCGTGGGATAAGATCGAATGCATCAAATATTTTGATCCAGTCGAAGATGCAGAACACTTAAAGTGGTGGGGTTCGCTAAACATCAATTACATTTACCACGCTTACAATAACATGCTGAAAAAGCAAAAGCTGGAAGATTATGTAAAGACAATCAAAGCCACCTCCGAAGAAGCGGCGCCTCTTATTGAGACAATCGACATCTTATACATCGATGGGAATCACAGCGAATCTTGTTCTAATCAAGACGTAGAACTCTACCTTCCCAAAGTGAGGACAGGCGGCTACATCTGGATCAATGATTCATTGTGGAAAGAAAGGCAAGAAGCGGTAGACATGCTCGCCGAGAGCTGCGACGTCGTCCGATTAATAGACAATGGCAACTGCATCCTATTCAAAAAGAGATAATTATGTTTAAAAAGCTGTTCCTTTTCTTCTTTGCATTATCCTTTCTTTACGGAGAGGAGATCGATCTCGCGACTTATGAGAAGTCGCTCTACAGTTTCCGCGGCGAAGATGGAATCATAGCCCGTATTTTTCAATTGATTCCGCCTACTTCCCGTTATGTTGTGGAATTTAGCGCAGGCGACGGAATTTCGGGCAGCAACTCCTACCTTCTCCGGCTGCAAGGATGGAACTGCCATTTAATGGATCGAACGCATGAAATGCTCGAGTATAAGCTCTATAACGAGTTTGTAACCGCAGATAACATCAACCAGCTCTTTGAAAAGTACAGGGTTCCCCAGCAGTTCGATCTCCTATGCATTGATAACTATAATGAATTTTACATTTGGAAAACGCTCGACTCGAAATATAAACCAAAAGTCGTTCTGATTAAATATAATAGCACACACCTTCCCCATGAAGATAAAGTAGCCAAGCACCGCCCATATTACTGCGGCGATGATACGAACTACTTCGGAGCCAGCATCCTCGCAATGTATAATCTGGCACGGTTAAAAGGATATTCGTTGGTATATGCAGAAAGCGTAGGGGTCAATTTGTTCTTCATCCGTGACGATGTATTGAAAGAGAGCGGTGTCCATTTCAAAAACACCAACGATGTAGAAAAAATCTATAGATACCCTGCTTACGGTAAAGGTCCAAACGGGGGCCATCGCCAAGATGCCAAACATCGAAAGTACACAACCTCAACTGAATTGCTATGCGGATATTGATTTTAATTATTTTGACCTCATTCCTATTCGGCGATTTGGAGGACCACCTCAAAATGGCTCCTAATAAATCGGCTGTTCATTCGATGCCAGGAATCGATTTCATTTATATGATCAACCTCGACGAGCGGCCCGAAAAATTCAAGTCCTCGCTGGACCAATTGTCCCCTTTTCAGATCTATCCTTATAGATTTTCGGCTGTCAATGGCTGGAATCTCAGTTTAGAGGCCCTCAATGACGTGGGGATCAAGTATTCAGTGGAGATGGAGGGTGGATTTTTAGGCACCTGCTATCCTCTCGAGGGAAACTTCGAGCCAAGCCACGAAATCATAGAGAAATATGGGCAAAATTACTTTTGCCATTGCATGGCTCGAGGCACGATCGGAATCGCGCTCAGCCACATCTCTGTTCTGAAAGATGCTTATGATTCGGGATTTGAAACGATTTGGGTCATGGAGGATGATGTAGATGTTGTCCGCGATCCAAGAATGATTCCCGACCTCATCGAAAAACTAGATCAATTAGTGGGCCGTGGAAATTGGGATATCCTTTTCACAGATCGAGACATTCGCGATGCAAATGGGAACTATGCTACGACCTACTGGGCCGGAAAGCGCCCCGACTTTATCGGTTTTTCGAAAAATGATTTCGCAAAAAAAACGTTAGTTAGCAACGATTTTTACCAGATCGGCGCAAGGAGCGGCGCAACCTCGATGATTATTCGGAGAAGCGGTATGAAAAAGCTCCTCCAATATTTCAATGCCCACCAGATCTTTTTTCCCTACGACATGGAATACATACTCCCCCGCGGGATCAAGCTTTATACAGTTGTGGAAGATATCGTATCCAACCTTCCGAAAGCTGCATCTGATAATGGCGGTCCCAACTACTTAAACAAAGAGAAATTATGAAATCACTGCTTCTTCTTTTGACCTTATCAACCTGTCTTTATGCCGTACAAGCCCCCCCTGCGAAAGCGGATGATATTACCTATGAATACCTTGCCAAAGTGGGAAGGGAAACAGGCTATTGCGATCACATTCCCCATATTCAGAAAATCTTCGATAACTACAAAGTCAAAACGCTCTTAGAATTCGGACTTGGGTACTCGACTAAATATTTTCTGGATCACTGCACGAAAGTCATATCCGTTGAATTTATCACGCGCGGCTTAAAACCTGACTGGATCAAATACTGTTTAGGGCTCTATCAAGACTATTCGAATTGGATTCCAGTGGCTTATTTCAGCAATTATTCCGGCGACTTCTCATGGGCTCCCTATAAATTTTTTGGCACATCCAAGCTTTTTGAAGCAGAACAGCAATACGTGCCGAGCCTCCAATTTCCTTCCGATACTGCCTATCTAACCGAACTGAACACATTCATCACCAACATAACAAAATACCATAAAATCGATATGGTCTTAGTAGATCCGCCAACCCTTCTACGAGGGCCTCTCGTACAGTTATTATTTGATAAAGTTTCAATTATTGTAGCCCATGATTGTTTTTCCTATTGCACTGATAAAATTTCAGATATTTATGGCTATAGAAGGCTGAAAGTGCCAGACAATTACGAAACGATCTTTATCAATAAGGGAAAAACAACTTTGGTCTGGATCAAGAAAAGTGAAGAAACCCTTATTCAACTGATGAAAGAGTATGCTGCGTCTCCTTAGCTTTCTTTGCCTTGCATCATTTGCCCTACTTTCAGCTGAGAGCGAAGATGCCGATTTTCTCTTTCAAATGGGAGAAACGCAGCAAAATAACAGCCAGTACAAAGATGCCATTATCTGGTATAAGCTTCGACTTGAAAAAGGAGGGCAGAAAGAGCAGTTATGGACATCGAAATATCGGCTGGGACAATGTTATGAGGCGCTCAATGAGTGGCATGAAGCGCTCTATTGGTATTTAGAGGCCCATCAAAGCAATCCGGGCCTTTTGGATCCTCTTCTCAATATTGCCACTTACTACCGGCTCCACGGAGAAAATGAGCTTGCTTATATCTTCGCTAAACATGGATCCCGCTTTCTCCCGAATCACGCCTACCAATTTGAACAAGAACTTTCCATCGTCGCTTTTTACACCAGGTTCAAAGAAGATGGATATAAAGCGGCAAGCGATCTACTCATCCGAAAAGATGTCCCTTGGCATGTCAAAGATCAGACCTACAAGAACATCCTCTTCTACTCTCAAAATCTCAAAAATACCCGGTTTCAGCCCATTGACATTGATCTTCCCCTGATCTTGGAGGATGACGATGAAAAATATCACCCGATGAATCCCTCCATTTTAAAAACCGAGGATGGCTACAAGCTGATTTGCAGATCTGTGAACTACACACAAATCGGCGCGAAACATTTTAATACCATCGATCCAGCCGGAATTATTAAGACCCGGAATTTTCTCGTCGACTACACCAAAGATTTTAAAATCCGTTCAAACAAAGAAATCATAGAAGATCTCCCTCGGGAAAGACTCCCCTATTGCAATGTTCTGGGACTAGAAGACGCCCGCATTTTTGAATTTCAGCAATCTTCTTGGTTTACCTGTTCTTCCCGCGATAATACTCCAGATGGCAGGCCTCAAATCTCCCTATGCAAGATCGGCAATGATACAAGAGTGGAGAAAATGGTCCTTTTACACGGTCCAGATCCGCAGCGCTGCGAAAAAAACTGGCTCCCCTTCGTACATGAGGGGAATTTCTATGTCCTCTATTCTTATGACCCTTTCATTGTTTACAAACCCGACATGGAAACAGGCGATTGCGAACTTGAGATTTCTTATGAGCCAACCCAAGATTTTAGCCAATTTAGAGGCTCGGCAGGTCCGATCCCATTCGATGATGGCTTTTTAGTCCTCATTCATGAGGTTGTCCATTTTTCTGACAATACTCGATGCTATCTCCACCGCTTTCTCTATCTAGATCACAGGTTTTATGTGAAGCAGATCTCAAAACCATTCACCTTCCTCCACCAAGGAGTCGAGTTTTGCGGAAGCATGACTCTCGATCACGAAGGGACTCACTTAGTTCTCCCTATTGGCATTGAAGATAATAAAGCCTATCTTTGCTTAGTAGACACCAAAACAGTCCGATCGCTCTTAACTCCATTACAGCCAAGCTTATGAAACTCGCTTTTATTCTCTGCCTCATTTCCCAAACATTCGCCGACCTTGCGGATAACTTTGAGGAACTCGCATTCGGACAAACCCTTGTCGTCATGACAAAAAGAATTGAATTTGAGGACTTTCCCGATGCCTACAACCCATCGATCATCAAGGTTGACAAAGGGATCCTCATGAGTTTCCGCTACTGCCCAGACCGGTACTCCAATCCATGGCTTAGCTATATCGGCGTAGTTCTATTAAACGACTCATTTGAGCCTATTTCCAAGCCGCAGCTCATCAGCACGCGGTCTAAAAACAGCACCATCCAATCCCAATCGGAAGATGCGAGGCTGTTCTCTTATCGCGGCCGAATTTTCCTCATCTACAACGACAATATGGAAGTGAATTATACGACTTATAGCGATAGACGCGACATGTACTTTGTAGAGCTTTTTTCAATGAATAACGATTTTACCGCCTCTTCTCCGATTAGAATGCTTCATCATGAAAAGTCCCACCTCCTTTGGCAAAAAAACTGGGCACCATTCGAATGGGAAAAAAAACTTCTGATCAGCTACACCGTCAACCCTCATGAAATTCTCTATGCAAACCTCCATAACGGAGCCTGCTACCACTGTTATGAAACACAAATCCCCCTCGATTGGGAGCTCGGCACATTGAGAGAAAGCACACCAGCCCAGCTCGTCGACGGCGAGTACCTAGCCTTTTTCCATTCAGGAACCGTCACATCCTCTTACGCATCATGGGGCTGGGATCTCTGGCATTACTTCATGGGCGCTTACACTTTTTCTGCCGATCCCCCTTTTGAAATGAAATCATTTACCCCCGCCCCCATTATCGCCGAGGGATTCTATACCCAATCGGCCTATGAAAAGAGGGTGATTTTCCCAGGCGGCTTTATTGTTAAAGAGCCCTACATATACGTAGCCTATGGAAAAGACGATTATGAAATCTGGATCGCCACAATTGACAAAGCCGAGCTCAAGAAGGCGCTTAAGCCGGTTGTTGAATGAGAATTCTACTACTACTCCTTACTCTTCAGCTCTCAGCAATCCCTCTAAAAGTCCCCACCCATTACTACGAAAAATTCGATAACACACGGAGCCATCCCGGCCTCGCGCCGTTCATCGGCCATCTCTCTTTCCGGAATATTTGCGATCACATCATCGACCAAAGCACCGATTGGTTCGACCCCGACACTGTCCAGCAGGGGGATCTCATTTATCTCAATATCTGGTATTTACAGTGGTTCGTAGATAAAGTTCACGATCAAATCAAGCACCCATATATTTTAGTCTCCGCAGATGTCGGAGCATGGTTTCCCCAGCCTGAACTGAAAAAGTTTCTCTACGACCCAAAATTAGCTGCCTGGTTTTGTAGGAACCTAGTATTTAGCTACCACCCTAAGCTGTTTCAGCTTCCTATTGGGCAAGATCTCAGCTGCTTTACCTCTTCGCCCTTGGTCTTGGATGATCTGCTCCTAGCACATGAAAAAAAATCCTCCTTCAAAAAAGAACATCTCCTTTACATGAACTTTTACCCTCGGGAGCATGGAGACCGAGATAAAATTGTCAAATTATTTGAAAATGAGCCTTACTGTTTCTCCGCCCATCAAAGCGCCTATCAAATAAGATCGGAATTTTACGGACAGCTGGCCTCATCCAAGTTTACTTTATCCCCCCTTGGACTAGAAACCGATTCTATCCGCACCTGGGAAGCGTTGGCTTATGATTCAATTCCCATCGTAGAACACACCTTTTTAGACCCCATCTACGAAGGGCTTCCCGTCCTTATAGTCCATGATTGGACAGAAATCAATCAGCCATTTCTCGAGCAAAAATATGAAGAGCTGCAAGGCCTAAAGCGAGACAAGGCCTATTTCCCCTACTGGAGTCAATGGATCAAGAATACCCAGAATAAGGTAAAAAATAATGACCTCGCCTTCACACAGTTAGAAGCGACCCTCTTCAGTGAAGAGGAGATGGATAACATCAACGCACGTTTGGCTGGACGCACAACGTTGCTCTATAAAGGTTTTTTATCTACGCTGCGGCCGCTCCAGGTGTCTCAGTATGGAAGCATCAAAATCAAACTCTTCGACCCTTGGTTAGATCTGTCTGTATTTGCCAATCTCTGCCAAAAGAGCAATCTCACCAACCATGTTTCGCTACTCTCTTCTGAACAGGAATTCAACAAACAAATCGGGAACGACCCCATCTCCGTATTCCTCGACTTAACCTACTATCGAACATCGTTGAAAATTTCATTCCAGACCTCCACCTGCTTCATGGGCAATTTCAGGCACAGCCTAAAAGTAGATCTGGATGATTTATACGAAGATCTCCAATCTGGATCGCTCTTATTTGGGAATATGGCAAACGACCCCTATGTAAAAAAAGTTCTCGATCTCTTTGC
>JANPFC010000027.1:0-43723 GCA_031423235.1 Chlamydiota bacterium
AATTTCAATGTGAAGCTATTGCGAGATGGGCTGCGTCGATTTAAAATTTAATGCTTCTCTGTGGGCTCTGTGCCCTCTAGCGAACCCTGTTCGCGGGTGGTAAAAAAATATTTTTCGATTCTTGAACTTTTTTCGGTATACAATCGGTCTATAATGATAAACATTTATCCTTTATCACTTTTGAACGACCTCTAAATTGCTCTCCTTTCCGCAGTTTAAGAACAGTAAAAGAAGAGGATTTTACAATCGAGCAAAGAAAGTATGTGGATACGACCTTTCGCCAGGTAAATCCTTCACGAAGAGTAGAATCAGAGATTCTGCCTGGTTCTCAGATAGGCTATGTGAGGATTGATGCCTTCGATTCTTCTGACTTTCCTGAAACAAAATAAACTATTGACGCAATGATGAAACATGTTGCGAATACAGAGGCTCTTATCATCGATCTCCGATTTAACAATGGAGGGTCCTCTAAAACTGTAGCCCTAGTCGCTAGCCATTTATTTAATAAGGAAACCCCCTTAAGCCAGACTTATCAACCTTCAACGGATGAAGCCACATTGTCCTCTGCTGACCCTACATCTTTAGGCCCCGTTTTTGGAGGGGAAAAACCGATCTATATTCTGACGAGCGAGCGAACATTTTCTGCAGGCGAAGCATTAGCCTATGATCTTCAGTCGTATAATAGAGCGAAAGTAATTGGCCAGATAACAGGTGGCGGAGCCCATCCGGTAAGACCCTTTACTATTGATGATCACACCACCATGCAGATCCCATTTGAAAAGGCGATTAATCCTAATACTGGAATCAATTGGGAAGGGGTTGGAGTCAAACCAGACTACGAGATTCCGAGGGATGTAGATGGATTGGCATTTGCTCGCGCATTGATAGAGAACAAACCCTAAGAAATTTGTTTTTTTGCCACTTTTAGAAAATCTAGCAACACTGAGCTTTTAAGGAGTAGCGAAGAGCCTAAATATAGGCAAGAGAAGAGAAGAGCCAGAGAAAGAAATTGCAAAATCTGATCTGAAAAATTTCGAATAAATTCAATTTTTTGTCCACACAAAAACAGAACAGTTGGGTCATTTAAAAAATAATGGCCTACCATCAATGATCCAATTCCAGCAATTCCAGCGCTAATCATTGTTTTTAAATTTGACGAATAAAAGCATTGCGTAAAAGACAACTGATTTTTTTTGTTTAATTTCTTCCATAAGATCAGAGCATTGCAAAATGCTGAAATGCTTGTTGAAAGCGCCAGGCTTTCAGGACCAAAGCTGAATACGCACACTAAGAGCAGATTTAAGAGCAGATTCAATGAAATTGATACGAGAGAAGCCTTCATAGGAGTCAGATAATCTTTTTTTGCATAAAACGCCGGCGCAAGCAACAATGTTACCACCATAGGGACTAACCCCAAACCATATCCCCATAAGCATAAGGTTGTATTCAAGGTAGATTCTACATCAAAATTTCCTCTTCCAAAAATCAGATTAACACTAGATCCTCCAATAGAAAATATTGCAAGAGTGCATGGGATAACTAAAAATAAAGCCAAAGAAAGAGAAAATTCCAAAAGCCGATTATATTGCAGTGAATTATCTGACTCGCATGCTCGCGATAATGGAGGCAATAAGGCGGTTGAAATCCCAATCCCAATAAGTGCTAGAGGCAATTGTTGCAGATGAATGGCATAATTAAGATACGCTGGGCCTTCAAGAGATGCATATCTTGCGAACATAGTATCCATTGCAGTATTGATTTGCGCCGCGCCCACTCCAATTACTCCCAGAGATAAGGACGAGAGCATATTTCGCATTTCTTTCGAAAAAATGCAAAACTTGAATATTATTTCTTTCCACGAAAGATATTTAAGCAAAAAAGATATAGTTTTGGGAATTGTAACAAACCACTGACACAAAAAAGCAATTGTAACGCCTAAAGAGAGGCCTAACACGGCCTTTTCTGGGGGATCGTTTTTTACTATCCAGATAGACGCGATCCATACAGCATTAAATGCAACCGGAGAAAATCCCGATAAAAAAAAATATTTCTCACAGTGTAAAAGACCACTGCAAAGACTAAAAAGACATATAAATAGCACACCAGGCAAAATGAGCATTATCAGCTGGAGAATTTGACGGCTATCATCAGAAATACTAAAAAAGACCAAAAAATAATAAAGCAGCAATTCTATTGAAGTTAACAAAACCACAAGTATTGATATAAGCGAAAAAAAAGTATCTCTAAAAAATTGTGCAGCACGAATAGGATTCTCCTTCCGGCAAGACTCGAAATGAGGAACAAAACTATTCAACAAAGCTCCTTCCCCAAAAACTCTGCGCAATAAGTTAGCTAGACGGAAGGCAACGAGAAATGCAGCTATTGAAGGATTGGCGCCGAAAAAAAAAGCCATCGACATGTCTCTTAGAAGCCCACTGATTCTGCTCAAGGCTGTTCCTGAAAAAAACTTGAGAGCAGATCTTGCTATGGACCTAGGTTGATCCGCTGCATTTTCATTGGCTTCCAATACCATTTTTTACTTCCAAAGCCGAATTCTAAATAGAGGCTCCCATAACAATAATGGGAACCCAATAGAGACTAATTCATGTCATACGCGTAATAAGGGCAGAAGGGATCCGTGCAACCACCCCACCAAACTACTGAGGGATGTCCTCTAGGGCAAGTTTTTTTAGCAGCTTCTTTTTCTTCTGTTGGAAGAATATATAGACCTCCTGAAGAATCAAAATAAATCGCATCAACCGAAACAATGCAATTATTTATATCTACAAACAAACCACGATCAAAAACCTGAATTTGATCCGACGTAACATAATGCCGACTTAAGTCTATATTTCGCGTTTCTTGTGAAATAACAACAGAGCTTGTGAAAATGGTCAAAAGAAAAAAAAATGATGTATAATTTTTTCATAAACTACTCCTTTCGGGGTGGGCTTAGATTTTAATTCAAAGAAAGAACTTACAAGAAATATATTATGCAGTCAAGCACGCCTCCCGAAAACACAGAGACTCTTTATAACCTATTATTCAGATAGGCCCTTGAAAGAATCCAGGGAAGTGCGATAAAATTCAAGGTCTATGAAGAAAATTTTGATCGGGGCGCACACTTCTGCCGCAGGGGGAGCCCACAATGCCCTTTATGAAGGGAGAGAAATCGGCGCGACCACTATCCAGCTGTTCACCAGCAACCAAAAGCAGTGGACGGGAAGAAAAATCAGCGCCGAAGATGTGGCACTTTGGGAAAAAGCTCTTGATGAAACTGGCATCACTGATGTGATGAGCCACGACAGCTACCTGATCAATTTGGGCTCGCCCAATTTGGAACTACTGATTAAGAGCCGCAATGCATTTCGAGAAGAGATCGAGCGTTGTCATCTCTTCAAAATCCCCTATCTAAATTTCCATCCTGGATCCGCGACAACTGGCACGGTGGAGGGATGCATCGAAACGATTGTCCAAAGCCTCCTGGAAATGGAAGAGCTGATCAATCAAGGGAAGACAAAGATCCTCTTGGAAACAACCGCGGGTCAAGGGACGAGCGTCGGCCACAGATTTGAGCACGTTGGCGCCATCACCTCCCAAGTGCATCACAAAATCCCCATCGGCGTCTGCATCGACACTTGCCATATCTTCGCCGCAGGCTATGATATTCGGACTGAAGCGGGGTGGATTGAGACCCTTAAAGAATTTGATGAAAAGATCGGACTAAAATACCTGTCAGCGTTCCACGTGAACGATTCTGCCAAAGACCTTGGATCGCGCGTCGATCGGCATGCCGACATCGGACAAGGAAAAATCGGCTATGAATCATTCCGATTTTTGATGCAAAATACTGATATGCCTAAATATTTGGAGACACCTAATGGTCCTCCTAGCTGGAAAAACGAAATCGCCACTTTACGGAAATATGCAGAAGAAAAAAATTAAAGAAATTCTCAAAAGCAAACCCAACACCCATGCCACCGTGCATGGATGGATACGCACTGTCCGAGATCAGAAATCATTCGCATTCATCGAAGTAAACGACGGCTCCACGCTAGGCAACCTCCAAGTGATCGCAGACGCCAATATCGAAGGATATGCGGAAGCTCTAAAAGACCTCGCTACAGGAGCATCGATCATCGCATCCGGCGAGCTCGTTGAAAGCCCAGGGAAAAACCAAGCGGTCGAATTGCGCGCCACAGAAATCCGCGTCATCGGAACTTGCGATCCGGCTAAGTATCCTCTGCAGAAAAAACGGCACACGTTCGAATATCTAAGAACAATCGCCCATCTCCGTCCGCGCACCAACACGCAAGGCGCCGTCCTCCGCGTCAGAAGCGCGCTCGCTTTTGCAACCCACCAGTTTTTCCAAGAGAGAGGCTTCCTGTATGTGCAAACGCCCATCATCACTGGATCGGACTGCGAAGGGGGCGGAGAAATGTTCCGCGTCACTTCTCTTGAAAAACCAGATCCATCGAAGGACTTTTTTGGCAAATCGACCTATTTGACCGTCTCCGGACAGCTCGAAGGGGAAATCCTCGCCTGCGCCCTCTCCGATATCTACACATTCGGACCGACGTTCCGCGCCGAAAACTCCAACACTTCGCGCCACCTTGCCGAATTCTGGATGATTGAGCCTGAAATGGCGTTTGCCGACCTGAAAGTCAACATGGAATGCGCTGAAAGCTACCTCAAATTCTGCGTAAACTATGTTCTTGAGCATTGCAAGGAAGATCTCGAATTTTTCGATAAGTTCATCGAAAATGGTTTGCTCGCAAGATTGCAAAACGTCGCCTCCTCGCCATTTGCCCATATTCCGTATACACAGGCGATCGAGATTTTGAAAAAAGCGCCTAAAACATTTGAATTCCCCGTTGACTGGGGCACCGACCTCCAATCAGAACACGAAAGATATCTTGCTGAAGAATATTGCAAAAAGCCAGTGATCCTCACCGATTACCCAGCCGACATCAAGTCGTTCTACATGCGTGGCAATAGCGATGGAAAAACCGTCGCAGCCATGGATATTCTCGTTCCAAAAATCGGCGAAATCATCGGCGGATCCCAGCGTGAAGAGCGTCTAGATATTCTCGAAAAGAAAATCGTAGAATTCGGCCTTAAGCGAGAAGATTACTGGTGGTATTTAGAACTTCGCGAATATGGGACAGTTCCCCATGCTGGATTTGGACTCGGATTTGAGCGGTTAGTCCTCTTTGTCACTGGAATGGAAAACATTAGAGATGTGATCCCATTTCCACGCTTTCCGGGACACGCTGAGTTTTAATTCGGTAGATCCGGACGAGCTTCACCACATTTTCCCAAATAAAGGCTTCGCACTGCTCTAAACTGTGCGCAGCCTCTTTTTGTTCAATGAGCATGTTTACTTCTTCGATATTATAAACAAGAGCGCCCACATTCGGATCGACATTCCTCGGCACGCTAAGATCGAAAATAACTTGACCTTCCCTCCCTTCGCCCCGAATCAAATAGTCATCCGCTTTGCTTGCGCAAACAATTACATCATACTCTTGCCAAACTGACAAAACCTTCCGACTCACAACGCGGACCCCTTCAACCCACACTTGCATCGGATTTTGTGTGCAAAGAGAGATGTTTTTAACACCCTTATGAATTAAAAATGAGATCAATCCTCGATTGATTTCCGAAAAGCCTACGAGTAGGATTTTTCTCTCTTTCCACTCTGCAAGCCTCCAAAGAGTCCCATACAAAGTGGGAGCCGTTCGCTTTAGAGCCAAATCGCTTCGGATCTCCTTACTCACTTTCAAAGCCTTTTGAAACACGAAATGGAGGCTAGAGGGGAGCTTCTTCGAATTTGCATAAGCGACCTTCACCTGCCGCTGTATCTCGGTCTCGGCAATAATCGCACTATCGAGCCCCGCAGCCACTCTGCAAATATGGAAAAAGCAATCGACTCCGAAATAGGAATAAAGACGGTGCTCGAAGCTTTCAGCGACTTGCAAACGCAAATGGGCTAACAGATCGCTATGGGCTGCCGCTAAATCGGGCGCGCTAAAGTAGATCTCAGTTCTATTGCAAGTGGAAAGAAGAATCGTCGGATGCGGGAAAAATAGAGCTTTTTCACCGCTTAAACTTTGAGCGCCGCGCGCGATCGATTCGCGCAACGCCAAATCGGCGGTTTTGTAATTGATTCCAAGAACTCCAATCGATACCATTCCATCACTCTATCTCCTGCAAAGAGAAAATTTCAATAATAAGATCGAAATCGAATCCCCGTCTCTGTAAAGTGCGGATCGCTTTTTCGCGCGGCCCCAATTTCGGAACCATTTCTCTAATCCGCTCCCGCTGCATTTCGCGCGTGATCGCTTTTCTCACTTCGCCGCGCTTTAAGTTGAGTCTGAATTCAATCGCGCGCGGCCCATATCCCCGTCTGAGTTCGCGCAAAATCGCATCGTCATCATTGAGAAATCCGAGTTTTTTGCAATCTTCGATGACACGTTCGCAAATTTCTTTGGGACAACCCTTCCGTTCCAATTTACTTGCGAGCACAGAACTGTGGTAATTCCGGATTGAAAGAAGACGAAGAGCTTTTCTACGCGCTATTGGATAATCCATACTTGTTATAACATAGAGTGAGAGGTGCATTATGGTAAACAACCCAAATTCAGTTCCCCCAACAGGCGGCCCGCAGGGTCCAAACGCTCCAAATCCAGCAGACGACAAAAAGCCCAAAAATACCGGGCAATATGAATTCACGAAGGGTCACCAATTCCTAGGTATGGACTTCACAGCCAAAGATTGGAATAAGCTCATGAACGTCATGGTCAGCAATTTGAGCAGCTATATCAACAAAACCTTCCAGAAAATGACCGATAAGCTCAAGAAAGACTGGAAAAGAGGCGCTGGGGACGATAGCGCAGACGACTAAGCATAAGCCACTTGCGTAACTTGACAAGGAATTTTTTTTATGGTATAATTAAAGAGACCAAAAACGAGGAAATCATGCAAGTCGCAGCAACAACAGCTTATAAAGCAGAAATTACACAAGAAGAAAATGGATTCCTTTCTGAATTAAAGCAGGAACAAGCTAAACTCAATAAAGCTATCCAGGATGCTGGAATACCTGGCGGTACAGACAACAGCAACGGAAGCAACAGTTCAAATTGATCATTTGCTAACTAATACCTTGAGACCAATTTTTTGATTCGCTAAAATGGGGGCCGGTTTTTATGGATCGGTCAACTTCAGTTAGCGAGGAACACGAATTTCTCTTCATCTCAGCAGAGGAAGAAGGGACTCGTATAGATAAATTACTTGCCTCCCGTTTTCCCAACCATTCCCGCACCTATTTCCAACATTTACTTGATATCGGCTGCGTACTCCTCAACGGAGAGCCTGTCAAAAAAAGAGTTGCCCCAGAAGAGGGCGATGAAATTGAGATCTGTTTCCAAGCCACCCCCGAAGCGACCCTTGACCCAGAAGACATCCCCCTAGAGATCCTCTACGAAGACGAGCATCTTCTCGCCATCAATAAGCCAGCCGGCATGGTCGTCCACCCAGCTCCTGGCCATTGGTCGGGCACATTTGTGAATGCCCTCCTCTTTCACTGCAAAGACATCGCCCCTGGTTCAGACCCGCTCCGTCCCGGCATTGTCCACCGCCTCGACAAAGACACCACTGGAATTCTCATCGCCGCCAAAACGCTTATTACGCACCAAAAGCTGATCGAACTTTTTTCCAAACGGAAAATGGACAAACTCTATCTCGCTATTTGCCATGGCCGGCCCGTTAATACGATCATCAACGCTCCTATAGGCCGCCATCCGGTCCATAGAAAAGAGATGGCAGCGCTTCCAGATGGACGAGAAGCCATCACTGAAATCCAGGTAGCCGCCTGCAATGATAAAGCAAGTCTAGTTCTTGCAAGACCCCGCACTGGCCGCACACACCAAATCCGCGTCCACATGAAACACATTGGGTGTCCCGTTATCGGAGACTCGCTTTATGGCAAGGGAGATCTCCACCATCGTCAGCTACTCCACGCATACCGCCTCACTTTCGAGCATCCAATTACAGGCGCAATCCTCCGTCTAGTCGCCCCCATTCCGCAAGACATGAAGCAATGGCTTCAAAAGCTTTGCGGCCCCTCTCTCTGCGAGCCCGTCCTCACTTAAAATCAGACTTAACACTTTCTTTTAAAAATAGTGTGTTGTAAAATTTCTACTCAGTGGGTATAGTTTTTTTGAAATTCGAACTCCCCATCGAAAGCAAGAGGCACCACCATATGAAAGAATTTGTTGAGTACATTGTCAAAAATCTCGTGGATCATCCCGATCAAGTGCGCATCAATGAAATCGGCGGAACACATACATTGATCATCGAGCTCGGCGTTGAAAAATCAGATATTGGCAAAATCATCGGTAAGAAAGGGAAAACGATCAATGCGATCCGGACCCTGTTGATGTCTGTCGCAAGCCGAAACGGGCTCCGCGTCAACCTCGAGATCATCGAAGATCAAAAAGAAGCTTAAAAGAAAGGCTCCCTTTCATTCTCATGAGAGGGAGTTGGAAAGTACATGAGCTCAATCCAAGTACTCTATCAATGGCCTTCCTCCATATTGTATATGTGCGCTGGAAAAGATCACCCCTCAATCGAGTGCATAGTCCAGAGCTTTTTCGGAAGTGTAGCAACTAAGAAAGGGATTAGATTCGACCTATATCGCCGGATTACCCGCACTTATGACGAAGCGCAGCAAACCTTAAAGGTATACCCCGCAGATCCAACTAAGGAAGGAAAGTTGCGGCTATATTACGATCCAAAGTGCAAAGAGCCCTCGGATATTTCAGCTTCCGACTATTGGGGCGGCGCTAAACTTTCGCACGCCAGATCGAAGTCTGACGTTTCGACAGCAAGCTCATAGATTTTCCCGCTTAGGTAGAAAGGGGCTCACCATCGCCTTTCTCGAATTGAGCGATCCAGCCTTATATCTCAAGACAGCAATCGGCAAATCCTTCTTCGATTTTTTCTGAGGGATATCTAGGAAGCTCTCTTTAAAAATCATCGCGAGTTCATCAGCATTCGCGCCCAGGAATTCCACTTCAAGCGGGTTATTTTTCAATCCAGGAGAAGCTTGGAAAGAGCTCAGGAAGCGCTTCAGGTGTTCAACCCCCATTTCGACGCTCGGAATCCAGATCCAAAGCTCATCTTCATGCTCATACTTTCCGACAGTTCCCTTATAAACCTCTTCTGCATTCACAATGGTGCTGATCATGTGGATATGGAGATCGATTTCAGACTTCTCTTTGTGAACCTTCATCGCTTTATGGATCCAAATGTATTGGATATGTCCCACTTGCTTTTCAAAATGGGGAAGATTTGCCGCAAATATCTTGGTTTGACCAATTCGGCAGCACCCATTTTGCTCTTTCGTATCGGCAAATAAATTCGAAGCTGCGCCCTTAGCGCAAAGAGAGATGTTTTTCTCCACCTCTTTCTCTCGGTATTGGTATACCTTCCGATAGAGGGAGTACATATCTTCGTTTTGCAAAATACGGGCAGCCGCCTTTTTCGGGAAATTCCGATCGCGAGGTAAGTCATCTAGCTTCACAACCGTCGTTTTCTTACCCGCAGCTAACGTTTTCAGCCTATTAAGCAGCGACGCGACGCACTGCACATCGATTGCGCTCACTTTGCTGAGTAAATCGGTGTCATCGATAATTCCATAGAGGAAGTGGAGATACTCGATGTATTCCCGCTCATGCTGAATAAAGTAAGGCTTTCTATGATTCGCATCGTTGATTTCGAACGCTTTTTGGGCAACTAGCGTATTACTCGACTGTGCATCAGAAAGGATCGCCATCGGAGGGGCAAATGTATTTAAGCTGCTCTTGTGATGGTCGATCACGCTAATCACATCCAAATAGGGAGGAATCCCCATCTCATCTCGATTGCAAAAATCTCTAAGCGACACGGTCCCCAGCGTCTGTTTTCTTAAATCAGAGGCTTGAATGACACCCACTGGATACAACTGATCGCCATCTGGATAGACCACAGTTAAATAAGAATATTGAGACATCTTATTTCGGATCTCTTCGACATCAGAGCGGGTGGTCACTGTGTTTGCATGCCTTCCGAACACTTCATATTTAGTCTTCAAAGCAACATCGAGTTTTTCCATCCGGGCCCGAATTTTGACAATCCCCTTGTGAAGCGACTGGATAGCCCCTTCCAAGAAGGTGAAAATCCTCGGCCGCTCATCGATCAAATGCCCTTTGCTATCAAATAGCTCAGCTTTCTTCATTTTCGAGATCAATCCTTCGACCCCGCCAAATGGGACATCGCCGAGCTTGCTCAGCACAATCGCCAAATCTTCGAAATCGGAGCCGAGCCCTTTTTTCATCTCGAGGACTCTCTTCATGAAATCATCGACTTGCCCTTTCTGCTTTGAAGAGAACTCCAAAGCGGGCTCGCACCCTTCCAATTTCAGTGACAAAAGTTTGCGCAATACCGATTCAATATCATCTATTTTGAGTTTCGCTTTTGCAAAGACAGAAATCAGATTTAAATGGAGGCTGTTTTCGAACCAACGGAGGCAGCTGCTGAGGGAGATAATAACTTGTCTGACTCCTTCAACGTCGTTAGAGCGCCAATCTCCGAGGAAAAACCCCTTGTCGTCCACAACGATAACCGCATTCTGATTGACCTCGTGGTCAATTTCAGCAATCGAGTCGTTTAGCGTCTTTTTCTGCAGCCCCTTTTGCGTCATCAGATCGTTGCCCGTTAAATTGAGCATGGTCCTTGTTTTGGGCAAATGGGTAAATATCGCAGCGCCAAATAAGTCTCTAAAAATCCACTCGATTTCGATCTGCGAGGGAGGAGGACCGTCAGGCAAGTTCCAAATATGGAGTCCATCGCTCACCCGGGCCGCAAACGCGTCGAGCCAACCCCAGAAAGAGGCTATTGTCGTATCTAAGTCGGGTGATTTGTGAGCTGTAACGAAGTGGGTCCCCTCATAAACTTTTCCCATGCCGATCGGGAAGAGAGACTGATAGTCGCCCCGTTCTACTCTTTTGCCGGCAATCTTGCCCCGCACAGCGTAGTTTTCATCAAAGCTCAGGCCCGAGTATTGGTTCAGCCAGATCTCGAAGCTTGTGAACGAATAGTGGGCTAGGATCTTCCCCTCATCGATCCGTCTTACGAATTCCAATACGGCCGGCAGCAAAAAACAGGGTTCTGGCTCTTTTTGGATTAGCTCGAGAAGGGCTCTATTGACCAAGTCGCTCCGTTTCCGGTCGATTGGCGTCTTAGAGTTCTTGATTTTTTTGATAATCGCATCGAGCCCGTCGAAAAACTGAACTGTGATGCTGTGATCGCCTAAAAGTTTTTTCATACACGCCGGGGGATAAGAGAGTGTCTTTAAATTGGGTTTCAGTCGATTTTTGGGGCTTTTTGAGCCTATTTTGATTTCCTTTGTTGGGGGTTATATCAAACTTCGTATATTACCCCCAACAAAGGAAACCAAAATTGGCCAAAAATCCTCCGAAAAGCGACGAAAGCCCAATCTAAAGACGCTCTCAAAGGAACGGACTGAGCAGGACTCGAACCTGCGACCACCCGCTTAGAAGGCGGGTGCTCTATCCACTGAGCTATCAGTCCAAAGTATCTATCTAATTTACCTCTTCGATTGGTATTTGGCAAGAATTCCTTGCCTTTTACCGTATATTGGGCTACCGTTTTTCATTTCTTAAAAATCGGGTTTACCTATGCTTCAACTCATCTTTGCCATCCTCTTCCTCTCCTCGCTCATCGCTGAGGAAAAAATGACAACCCACTCCCTTCAATTAAAAGAAGAAACCATTAACTATACCGCAACCGTTGCCACTGACACGGTCAGCTACATCGCCTACATCAAACAGACTACTGAGAACCGCCCTATCACTTTTGCCTTTAATGGCGGACCCGGCAGCTCCTCTGTTTGGCTCCATATGGCCACCCTCGGCCCCCGCCGCCTAGTTCCCCCTGAAGAAGGGCAGTCGATCGCCCCCCCATACAAAATTGTCGACAATATGGAAACGATTCTCGATCTGACCGACCTCGTCTTTATCGACCCGTCCGGAACCGGCTTCAGCGCCTCCGACGAGAAAGCGTATAGCGTCAAAGGGGACATCGAATCGGTCGGTAAATTCATCCGAGACTATCTGACCAAAAATAAAAGGTGGAATTCCCCCAAATACATTGCAGGCGAAAGCTATGGCGCCCTCCGCGCTGCAGGGCTTGGCGACTTCCTGCAAGACGAATTTGGGATCTATCTCAATGGCCTCATCCTCATCTCTGCTGCGATCGACTATCAAACATTTATTTTCGACCAGGACAATTCGCTCCCCTACTTCCTCTTTTTCCCCACTTACGCCACCACCGCCTGGTACCACGGCAAATACCGCCCTGACGCCTCGCTTGAAGAAGTGGCAAAAGAGGCCCGCGATTTTGTCTACTCAACCTACGCACCCTCGCTTATTTGTCCAAAATGCCATGAAAAGGAACCCCTCTATGAGCGTCTATCGGAAATGACCGGATTAAAACCTGAACTGATTGAACGAGTCCGCGGCCGCATCAGCGACAACAATTTCTCATACAACCTCCTCTCCGACCAGCGCAAAATGGTCGGCCGGTTCGACTCCCGCATCACAGGATATTACGACACAGTTTATCAAGACCCAAGCAGCTCCAATATTGGCGGAATTTTTTCTGCAGCCCTTCATGAATATCTCCATAAAGAGCTTGAATTCCAAAATTCCTACGCCCTCTTCTCCGTCGATGTACACAAGCAGTGGAAATTTAATAATGACAACGAGTGGGGCTATCCAAATCTCATGAGCGGCCTCCGTAGAGCCCTCATCAGCAATCCGACCATGAAAATTTTCGTCGGCTGCGGCTACTTCGACCTCGCAACCCCATTTGCAACTGCAGAATACTGTTTCGACCACCTCGATATTCCCGACGCCAAAGTGCAAATGGAATACTACGAAGGGGGCCATATGTATTATCTCAATCCATCTGCCCGCGTAAAATTTAAACAAGACCTAATCCGATTCTACCAAAACAACTGAGGTTTCATGCGCTATTTCCTGCTTCTTCTAATCACCCCCTTCCTGCATGCCGAAGAGGACTTCTCCCCCGATCTGACGGTTACCAACCACACCATCCAATTAGAAAGCGGACCCCTCGAATACACAGCCCTCACCGGAATGTGCCCGATCTACACCGAATATGGGGGACGCGCTGATCTCTTTTTTATCTCCTATACCAAAAATGGCGAAGAAAACCGTCCGATCACATTCGTATTTCCTGGCGGACCTGGAGGATCAGGGACCCTTGAAGCGATCCTTACCTTCGGACCCCGCCGTCTCCTTACAGCTGGCGAAGGCCGTACTATCCTCCCTCCCTACAAAATCATCGATAATCCGCAAACCCTTCTCGAATACACAGACCTCGTATTTGTCGATCCCGTAGAATGCGGCTTTAGCAGAGCTGACGAAGAAGCAGAAATGCGCTATTATTTCAGCGTTGAAGGTGATATTCAAGCCCTTGGCCAATTCATCCACACATACATCGACATGGCCCACCGCTGGAATTCCCCTGTTTATCTCTCGGGAGGCAGTTATGGAACCCTCCGCTGCTGCGGCTTATCCGCCAACCTCTTCCAGTACGGAATCGCAGTTCATGGGGTAATTCTCGATGGATGCGCATTTGATTACACAACCATCCAATCGGAGCGCGATAAAGCATTGCCCGACTGGCTCCTCATCCCCACATTTGCCGCTACCGCCTGGTACCACAATCGTCTCTGGCCTGAAAAATCGCTTGACGAAGTGGTCGACTACGCCCGCAGATTTGCCTACGATGATTATGCCCCCTTCATGCTGCAGCCTTCGCGGCTCTCCTATGTTGAAAAAATGGTCCTCGAGAAAAAACTCGCTGAACTCATTGGCCTCCCCGTTGACACAGTTAAACGGTATAACGGCCGTCTCAATGAGTCGATCTACACTGCAGAGTTTTTTGGCTCAGAGAGAAAAGTCCTCGGAGGACTCGACAGCCGCTATGCTGGCGATATCTCAACCATCGACCCCAACCACTCTCACGATCCAAGCTATCTCGACTCCATCGGCAGTTTGCCCGCATTCAATAACTACCTCCAAAACGAACTCGACACCCATTTTCCCCTCAAAAAGTATATCTCTTTTTCAAATGATGCACTCCGCTCTTGGAATTTTGGAACGTACGATTCCTTTGGAGAACCGAGCCTCCTTCAGAGACTCCGCCAAGTACTCATCATCAATCCCCTCATGAAAGTCTTTGTTGGATCTGGCTACTACGATTGCCGCACCCCTTTTGCAGCAACGGAATATAGCTTCGAGCACCTTGATCTGCCCGAATCGTACAAAAAAAACATCCAGTTCGAGTACTATGAAGCAGGCCACGGATTTATTTTCGACTACGAGTCGCTAAAGAAGTGGAAACACGACCTGACCAAGTTTTATGGCTATTAAAATTGGACTTATCGGCGCTGAAGGGAGGATGGGTAAAGCCATCTCCTCCCTTCACGCAATCATCCCCATCGCCCGTACAACACCCCGCACAAACCTCGATTGCGACATCCTCATCGACTTCTCCTCTCACGAAGCGCTCCAAGAAAATCTCTCAGCAAAAAAACCGATCGTCATTGGAACAACTGGCCACCTCGATTTCGCACCCATCCATGAGGCCGCGCGCCACCTCCCCATTTTTTACGCCCCCAACTTTTCCCTCGGCGCCGCGCTCCTAAACAAACTCGCCAACCTCGCAGCCCACCACTTCCCTTCCGACGTCGACCTCATTGAAACCCACCACACCCAAAAAAAAGACGCTCCCAGCGGAACCGCCCTCCATCTTGTAAAAAACATCCCTCACGCCCACATCCACTCGATCCGCTCCGGCAAAATCATCGGCGAACACACCCTCATTTTCAACACCGCCGAAGAGCGTATCACCCTCTCTCATCAAGTCCATACCCGCGATGCCTTTGCCCGCGGAGCCCTCGCCGCCGCCCGTTTTCTCCTCCACAAACCGCCCGGCCTTTACACAATGGACAATTTATTCGAATAACCCTTATCATGGCCCCTTATGCAAGAAGTGCCCGTCAAGAATTTCATCATTGGAGAAAAGCATCCGCTTACAGTCATTTGCGGCCCTTGCGTTATTGAAACGGAGGAGTTCACTCTCCGTGCAGCCGAAGAGCTGAAACAAATCTTTAGCCGCCACCCGTTTCAGTTCATTTTCAAAGCCTCCTACGACAAAGCCAACCGCTCTTCGATCAACTCCTTCCGCGGACCTGGCATGGATAAAGGACTCGAAATCCTCGCCCGCATCCAGCGCGAATTCGACCTCCCCGTCCTCACCGACATCCACACCCCCGAAGAAGCCGCCATCGCCGGCGCCATCTGCGACGTCGTCCAAATCCCCGCCTTTCTCTGCCGCCAAACCGACCTCATTATTGCAGCTGGGCAATGCCCTGCCGCCGTCAATGTGAAAAAAGGGCAATTTCTCTCTCCCTTCGAGATGAAAAACGTCGTCGACAAGCTCCTTGCCTGCGGCCAGAAAAAAATCATCCTCACCGACCGAGGAACTACCTTTGGCTACAACAATCTCGTCAGCGACATGCGCGCCATCCCCATCATGCAATCCTTCGGTTTCCCTGTCTGTTTCGACGCGACCCACTCCGTCCAACTTCCCGGCGGCCTTGGGACCTCCTCAGGTGGACAGCGCGAATTCATCCCAACCCTCGCAAAAGCTGCTATTGCCGCTGGAGCCAACGTCCTATTTATCGAAGCCCATCCCAATCCAGCCCAAGCCAAATCGGATGCAGGAACCGTCATGCCCTACGACGCCCTAAAAACCCTTCTCTCCCATGTGGAAAGACTCTACGAGGCTGTCCAATGCTGTTCCGCTTCCTCGGTCTAGCTGCACTCCTTTCCTTCTCCATTTACTGGTTCCACATCCGTAAATCTCCAGAAGACGCCCTGGCATATGAAAACCTCGTCCAAGAGAGCATCGATCTCCGCACCCGCCGCGCCCTTGAAGAGAAGCCCGCCCACCAAAAGAGGCAGCACGTCCAAAAAGACATCTGGACCCAAAACGAAACCCGCCATTTCCAAATCCAAAGCGAGCATTCCGACCTAACCATTGCCCAAAAAAAAGAAAAGCTCGAAGCCATCGAGGAGCTCAAAAACATCAACTGCTCCATCCAGAATGAATTCACCCTCACAGCAGACGAAGGGATCTACACCTATCCCACCCACCAATTCATCGCCCAAAAGAACTGCCACCTCGTTCAAAGCCAAAACCAGATTGACGGCACTCGCATCCACCTAGACCTCGTCCAAGAGATCGTCACCTATGAAAATCCCAAAGGGCGCCTCGCCTCCGGCCCCCTCCACTTCACCGCTAAACAGCTCATCTGGGACAAAAAAGCGAACATCCTCCATCTCATTGACGATGTGCACATCGACCAGCCCGGCAAGTTCAACCTCGTAGCCAACCTCGGCACAGTCGACCTAAAAGAGCTCCAACCCACCCTCGTCACCCTTGAAGGGAACGTCCGCCTCATCTCCTCCCGCATCCAAGACAAAGAGTCCTACGCCGTCGCCGATACACTCACCTACAACCCGGCCGACAAAACCCTCCTCTTTTCCGCCGCCAACAAAGTCCTCTTTTGGCAAGAAGGATTATCCCTCAGCGCCTCCGAGATCCTCATCCGGCAAGATCAGACCGTCGAAGGCCACGGCGACGTCCATTTTGCCTTTGACCTCGAAGAACAGAACTACATCGACGAACTTTTTAAGCAGTACCTATGACCAGGAAAAGCAACTTATTCAGGATGACTGTAGATATCTCTGCTGAGGACCACAAGCATTTGAAAGCTCTAGCCGCCAACTTAGGCAAGAATATGGACGAGATTCTATCCGATTGGATCCACGAGAAGCTAAATGTCGTCAAAGAACCAAATGCAACTACACTCAATTCTATAAAGCGCATTGAGAACGGCAAAGATTTGGTTGAAGCAAAAAATGCTCAAGACATGTTCCGCAAATTAGGAATCTAAATAGTGACAGCAATGACCTTACTTGAAGTGAAAAACCTCGTTAAACGATTCAACAACAAACCTGTCGTAAACGGACTCTCATTCAACGTCCAACCAGGAGAAGTAGTTGGCCTTCTCGGCCCGAACGGCGCCGGTAAAACCACCGCTTTTTACATGACCATCGGACTTGTCCAACCCGACGAAGGGGAAGTCTATTTCAAAGGGCAAAACATCACCTCGCTCCCCATCCACAAACGGGCCCAGCTCGGCTTTGGCTACCTTGCCCAAGAGCCCTCGATCTTCCGTGCCCTTACGGTCGAAGACAACATCCTCTGCATCCTTGAAACGCTCCCCATCCCCGACCGCAAAGCGCAACTCGACTCTCTTCTCAAAGAGCTCCACCTCGAGCATCTCCGGAAGAAAATCGCATCCAGCCTCTCTGGAGGCGAGCGGCGCCGTCTCGAGATCACCCGCGCCCTCGTGACCCAGCCCTCGCTCCTCCTCCTCGACGAGCCCTTTGCGAACATCGATCCCCTCGCTGTCGCCGACGTCAAACACCTCATCCGCATCCTCAAACAAAAGCAGATCAGCGTCCTGATCACCGACCACAATGCCCGTGAGATCTTCTCGATTGTCGACCGTTCCTACCTGATCCAAGAAGGGAAAGTGCTCCTTTCCGGATCAACCGACGACCTTGTCAACGACCCGCAAGCTCGCCGCACCTATCTCGGCGAAGACTTCAGGCTTTAACAAACTAATTTCCAAGTCACTAAGTCAAAGAAATGCAAATTTGCCCTACCGATGCCAAAAAAGCAGGATAAATGGCAACTCCAGGTGAAAATATGACAAAAGTAAAAAGTTATGAGAAACATCTACTCGAACAATTAGATCAACCTGAAGAGGCTGCTGCCTACCTGAACGCAGCCCTTCAAGACTCCAATGAGCAAGCTCAGGAACTAGCCCTGCAAGATCTGGCTCATACTAAGAAGAAACAGAAGCGAGCCCGCGCTTAACCTCCAACCCATCGATTGCCTTCAACACCAACCCAACCGGCAGTGTAGCCAAGCAGTCGCTCATTTTGCTTCCGCCGCAGCCATCCTGATAGCAAGGCCTGCAACTAAAGTTCTGCGCCACCACACGCGCCTCCGGATTGCGCCAAGGCCCCCAAGTCACGTCCGAAGTGGGCCCAAAAATCGCCACCACCCGCTTTTTCAAAGCGCTCGCCATATGAAACGGCACGCTATCCACACACACCAACAATTCGCTCATCTCGATCACAGCAGCCAGCTCTTTCAGCGAGATCTTCCCGCTTAAATTCACAACATCTAAGCCGCCGCTAATCTCACTCACCATCGCCCGCTCAATCTCATCAGGCCCCGAAGTGAAGACAACCCGCTTGCCCCTTCGAATCAATTCCTCAGTCAATTTCCGCATCTTATCTACAGGCCAGCATTTGAAACGCCATCTTGAAGTTGGATGGATCACCACAAACGGCCCATCAACCCACCCTCTAACTTTCTTCCTAGCCTCTTCAGACACACCTAAAAACAGCTCCCGCTCTTCAACACCAGGGAAGATACCGATCCGCCGCAACGCATCTAAATTCCGCTCCACAGTATGCCTCAAACCCGGACAGTGCTTCACCACATGGGTATAGATCCCCTTCTGCCACCTTCCCTTTGGCTCGAAGCCAACCCGGATCCTAGCCCTCGCAGCCCTAGCCGCCAAAGCCCCCCGATCCCCCTCAGTTAAATTAATGACTAAGTCATACCCCTCGCCCCGGATCTGCCTCCACAGCTGCCATTCCTTACCTAAACGGCCAAACAGCCCCAGTTTTTTCCAGCCCCGATCATACCCCACCAAGCCATCCACCCCTGGATGCCCCTCCAACATAGGAAACGCTTCTGTATATACATAGCCATCTATCCTAGCATCAGGGAATCTCGCCCTCAGCGCACTGAAAACTGCCCCTGTAAGGAGCACATCCCCCAGCTGCCGCAGCTTTACGACAAGGATTTTTTTCACATCATTCAGATCAGGATAATCGCCGTAAGTCATTATTTTTCCCCCTAAAAACTGCTAATTTTAAAATTTTTCGCCATTTTTCAATAGAACTTCGTGAGATTTATTACCCTGCTGGTTTACAATGTCACTACAAAATACCCTATGGAGAATCTAATGGCCCAAACTACCACACAAACTTTAGAACAAACACTTTCGATCATCAAGCCTGATGCAGTTGGGCAGAACATGATTGGCAACATCATTGAATATTTTGAGCGCGACGGACTCAGCGTGATTGCAGCGAAAATGATGCACCTCACAGCAGACCAAGCAAAATCTTTCTACGCTATTCATAAAGATCGTCCATTCTTTGGTGAACTTGTTGAATTCATGACTTCTGGTCCAGTCCTTATCATGGCGCTTGAAGGCGAAAACGCAGTAGCCCGCAACCGTCAGATCATGGGAGCGACCGATCCATCAAAAGCTGCTCCTGGAACAATCCGCGCAGACTTTGCAACATCTATCGACCGTAATGCGGTTCATGGATCAGACAGTCTAGCAAATGCGAAATCAGAAATCGCCTTTTTCTTTAAAGCAACAGAACTTTTCCCAAGGTCATAATGTTTAAGTTTCTCTTTCTAGCCGCGACAGCCCTTTCTGCAGAGCAGACGCTCTCCATTATCAAGCCGGATGCCGTTGAGCAGAATCATGTTGGCGACATCGATGCCTATCTAGAGACCTCTGGCCTCCACATAGTTGCAGCCAAGATGATTGAGCTCACTCCCGAGCAAGCTAAGCAGTTTTACGCCGTTCACAAAGACCGCCCCTTTTACAACGACCTCGTCGCATTTATGACGTCAGGCCCTGTACTCGTACAAGTGCTTGAAGGCGAAGATGCAGTGGCCCTCAACCGCAAAGTCATGGGCGCGACTGATCCGGCCAAAGCCTCGCCCGGCACAATCCGAGCGGACTTTGGAACAAACGTCCAGCAGAACGCTGTTCACGGGTCGGACTCCCTTGACAATGCCAAGAAAGAGATCTCATTCTTTTTCAAGCCTGAAGAGATTCACTCGCACTAAGATGCAAGATCTGATTCTCAAATACAGACAATTCGTCAAAGAGCGCAACTGGGAGACCTTCCATAATCCGAAGAATCTCGCAGCTGCGCTTTCCGTCGAGGCCTCCGAGCTCCTTGAGATATTCATGTGGCTGACCGAGTCACAAGCGCTCAACCCCAATCCGACCCGCCTGCAAAACATCCGCGACGAGATGGGCGACGTGCTCCTCTATCTCATTCGCCTAGCTGATGTCCTGAACATTGACCTACTTGAAGCCGCCACCCAGAAGTTCGCCAAAGTCGAACAAAAGTATCCCCTCGACAAGTCCCTCGCCTTCGCCCAGTCCCTACGCGACTCCTAATTAAAAATACCTTTCGTATTCTCCCAATTAGCACGAAATGTTAACCTCCAACCCTTCATTTGATAACAAAGTAGAAATCACACACATAACAGCTCTTCAATAAATTGAGATCGACACATGAAAGCAACCCCGGACAAATCCGTCCGCTTCCTAAGCCATTTCATCACCGCACTACCCTACATACTCGGAGCACTATTATTGAGCCAAATTGGCATAAAAGAGACCCTTAATTCTAAGACATTCACAATCTTATTTAAGGATTTCAATACTGCTCTGTTTTTTACAATAGGGCTGTCATTATGGAATAAAGCCAAATTTCCTTTTGCCTGGAAAAGAGTTTGGGGCCTATTCTTCTTAATTATAGCAACGATATGGCTTTGCAGTTCGCTAGGCATCAACTGCATCGCGGAATAGGAATAGAATTCGCGAAAAATCCAAAACTCTCCATTTCCCTTGCTTTTTGGATTAATTCAGCTTTTGAAGAACATCCCAACTTATCTTTTATTCTTTCGATATGATGTTCAACAGTACGTTTAGAAAGATAAATTTTTGGAGCGATTTTCCCCGCTGAATGCCCCAGCAGGATCAACGTGATTACATCAACTTCTCTTGGTGTGAGAGGACTTCCGAACCCCAATCCCATTTTTTCCAATAAAGCGAGTCTTTCAGGCATTTTTGGCCTGTTATCCTCATAAAAAGCAGGCCCTATAATATTTCCTAAATTAACCTGGTTATTTTCTAACCAATCTAATACAGCATGATTTCTCAGTTTAAATTTTCTAATAAATAATCGAAATAGAGGCATTTCGCTGAGAAATAAGGATGTCTGCGCTTCACTACAAGAACTTGACGAAAACCCAAACTCCTCCACTCCTTCAGGTATTTTGTTCACAAATACCAGACTCTGGCTAATACCAAACTTACTAGCCGATGTGTCATAGATTTTCTTCAAAAATTCGTCTTGCACATCTTTGTGAAGATTCACACTCTGGTTAAGAAATTTAGGATGCCGAAGCTGCGGATAGATAAGGAAAAATTTTTCAGCGGCAAATAGTTCTGTCCATTCAGCCTTACTTCCAGTAAATGAAATATTTCCATCATTCGTTAACTTATAGTACCAAAAATGATTCAAGTTCAAAACATCGAAAAAGCTCGAACAGAATTTTAAAATCACATCATTAAAGCGATCATTACCAAGCTGAAGCATTTTAAGATACGAACACATAATTAATTCCTAAAGACACGCAAAGTATTGTCTGCTTTGTGAACGGACTCGAACAAAAAGCTCTAGCTCCAACCAAACTCAGAATAGGAACATCCATCCAAAATCGCCCGAATCGCCACCACATTATACTCGATCATATTTTCAGGCAGCCTATCCAAAGAGAAGAACTGCAATCCAGCGCATTTTTCGCATTCCCTGTTTTCAATCTTTCCCTTCCAATTCCAGCACTCGAAAAAGACATCAACACTCACCCGATTTGTTTTCCTGTGCATGACATGAACCGGCTTTACATCCTCTAACTCAATGCCAATTTCCTCGAATACCTCTCTCGCCAAAGCCACACTTGCGGGCTCTCCATCTTCTACATGGCCAGCAACAAAGCTCCACATCCCATCGCAGAATCCGGTATTCTTTCTAAGTCCAAGCAAAATCTCATTCCCTTTTCTTAAAACCAGATAAGAGCTGACAACAGCCGCCACCCGTTGTCTCCCAGCAACCGCCCGATACTTCTCATAAGCCTCCATCGCCCCTGCCATCAATGGCATAGTCCCAATTTCCTCTGGAGAGACCCAGCGATAGCCTACGTGCTCATTTGACAGCCGCACATCCACACTATCCACCCTTGCCAGAAACAAGTGGAAAACATAATCAATACCAGGCTTCCGAACATAAAGAGCGCCCATGGAAACCAATTTTGCCGCATCCACAGCAATGCCGGTTTCCTCAAAAAGTTCCCTTGCCGCGCCACTTGCAGGATCCTCTCCCAACTCCATCTTGCCAGCAGGAACACCCCACTTGCCAGGTTCGGTATCATTAGGGGCATTCTGCAGCAAAAGCAGCCGCCCCTCCTTTTCAACATAGCAGCCAGCGATTTCAACCTTAGGGTTGAACAATTTTGGCCTAGCATCAAACACTTCTACAGTCTTCATACGAGAGAGAATATTCCCCACACAATATTTCGATCAACGCCCAAAAAGCCGATTCTTGAATTAACTTCGTATATGTAGCCTTAATTAAGTGACCCCGAAAATCCTGACCAAATTCCTTATAATCTATACAGAAATACTGGAGCATTGTATTGAGGATTTAGAGGGCAAGCATTCTCACCGATCTGCACAGCTCCCATCTTACGATAAAACCAAGCCGCATTTGGGTCGCTCTCCCACTGGAGACTCTCCCAGATCAGCTCTTCTTTAGCGGCTCTCATAGCCTCAATAAATAAAATTTTTCCATAGCCTTTTCCAATATACATCGGTTCTAGAAAAAAATGGCTCAAGATATTTATCTCTTTGTCGCGCACTAATCCGTAGAATCCTATGATTTCCGCATCCTCTTTCATAACGCGGACGATCCCATCATTAATATGCCAATCCTCTACTAGGAAAACGGCCCTTGCTATCTCATCGGAAACGCATCGATAGTGATAAACACCGTTTGCCCTGAGGCCAAGATCAGTAAGAAACTCTAATTGATCCAGACCAGCTCGCTCAAAAGTAATTTTGCCTTCTACTAGTCCCATAATCAAAATAAATAGAACCACTGTCCATTTTCGCATATATTCTCCTATATCCAACGTAACTCGAAAGTCGATTTTAATCATTCCTCACAGAAGAATGAATAGACAATTATACAGCAAGCCCGTAAAATTACATACAATTCTTATGAAGATACAACTTGCGCTCTCATTAATCTTTATCAGCGGTGTTATGGCAAAGAATAGCGATCAAATCAATTGCGATTTCTACAACAGCTCTGGGGATTCCTTCAACGCAATACCCTTTGGTGAGATTCTCCCTGAACTACTTGTGAAGTATGGGACTGGTAAAGAATACCTCGAGATAGGTTCCGGACCTGGAGCCTTGGCAGTTTGGCTAAAGGATCGGGGGCTAGAGGTAACATGCCTTGAACCCGCGGAGAAATTAGCCTCTGCCGCCGCCCTAAAAGGACTCCAAGTCTACCCCATTACAATTCAGGAATTTACAACTACACAACAATACGATTGCATCGTTGCTATTTCGTCATTGATACATGTTCCAAAAATTGAGTTACCAACTCAGATAGAAAAAATCGCCAAACTTCTGAAACCTCGAGGCCGATTTTTTGTAAGTTTTATTGAAGGAAACAATGAGGGACTCGAAGACCCAACACATGCAGGGAAACAGAGGTATTTTTCGAAATTAAGCGAATCTGAGCTTGATCAACTTCTGTCGCCCCATTTTTACCAGCTGGCCTCGCACAAAATATACAACAAGGTAATGGATCGCACATTCTTCCTTAGAGTATATGCTTTGAAAGACTCCTAAGCTACTCGACCCATTAGGAGGGTCGCTATTGCCCAAGAAAAAATGTTGGGCGATCACTGTCAGACTTCAAACATCCAAATCTTTCCAATTCCCTCCCTTTTTGAATCAAGTCAACCTTTGAATGGCATCCCAACTTGTTCTTGATTCTCTCAATATGATGCTCAACTGTTCTCCTAGAAAGGCGGATCCCATTTCCGATCTTACCAGCCGAGTAGCCGAGTAGGAGCAGTCGAATCACCTCGATTTCCCTGGAAGATAGTTGATCGCCGGAATCTAATCCCATTTTTTTTATTAGCTCCCCTCTTTGGGAAATCTTATTCATTGGCAATGTATTTCTATTGAATGCACCACTCATCATCTGGGCAATATTAATTTGGTTATCATCAGCCTTTAATAATAGTTTTCGATTCTCCAACTTAAATTTCTCATAAAACAAATGGAACAGATGCAATTCGTTTAACAAGGTATTCGTTTGAAATGAAGAAGGACAACTTGAGGAAAAACCGAATTCCTCTATCCCTCCAGGGATTTTATTTACAATAGCTATGCATTGGCCAATTTCAAACTGGTCGGAACCAGATTTCCATATTGGCTTCAAAGACGCTTCTTGAACATTATTATGAAGATAAACCCCTTGCTTGTGGAACTTAGGGTGGCAAATATGGGGATAAGTAAGCCAATAGTTATTGGCAGAGAAAAATTCATTCCATTGGGCGTAGCTGTTACCAAAACTAATATGCCCATCGTCAGTCAACTTATAAAACCAAAAGTGCTTCAAATTAAAGCAATCAAAAAACGGCCTACAAACCTTGGAAATCTGATCATTATATCGGCTGTTCATTTCCTGAGCTGCAGACAAAAAGGGGTTCATAAAATCATCTCTATCACAATGTAAACTATACCCATTCCGACAAAGCAGCCAGCACACCACGCTTGACTGCTTCAGTATCGGCAGAAGCATCTTGCAGCAAAAGCTGCTCGCCTGTTTACCAACATAGCAGACTGCAATTTCAGCCTTGTAGCCGAACTGATTCGGCAAGTTTCGAACGCTGCATAAGTTTTTGTAAAAACGGAGAATATTGCCGCACACCAATATACGCAACAATAAAATAAATACTATAAAACCTATGCAGATACTAATTATTTAAACACAAAGGGCATTCATTAAATACACTTACAACTGTTCAATCCGCGCTAAACGTAACGCCATATCTTCATTCCGTTCTTGCAAAACGCTAAACCTCCCTTCAACTGTGACGAGATCATCTGACAATTCTTGGAGTCTAATTGCCCTACTTTCAACCTGCTGATGAAAATTTGCCAACTCCTGTTGCAAATTTTGATTTTCAATTTGCATTAATAATCGCGAACTCTCTTCACAAAGCTCGCTTAACCTATCATTTTTGGGTGGTTGGTGACGGTAGAATTCTATAACTCGAAAAAATATAGCAGTGATAGATTCATAACCTCTTACAATCCACTCAATAATTCGCCCCCAAACCCTTTCAGCAACCCCCTTTATAAAAGCTCCATCTATCTGGTCAGCACCATTTCCCGGATCCATTTGAATCCGGTCAAAATTTCGATTTCTATATCCGACTTCTACAGCCATAATTCCCCCTAAGTTTTCAATAAATAATTTAATCAAACTAACTTGCGCGGTCAAAAAGATAGAGCGCGATGTTGCCTACAAAAGGATGAGCCGCTACATATCCTCTAAGGATGTCCACAGCACCGCTAATCAGAGTAAATTCATGATTGACTCCAGTGAATAGATTTTTCAGTGCTTCCAAAGGAAGCAATAGCACTCCTAAAACCAGCTCCAACAATCCAAAAACGATCCGAGCGACACCAGTGATAATGCTAAGAAACGGAATATAATCTAATTGCTTAGAAAACGAAGGGATCGAACCTGGCTCGCGATTTAAAACGAATAGTTCAGGATAACCGCTATCGATCTCTGATACACACCCCATGCAAAACCTCTTAATTTGGATTTATTGAATTTGATCGATTTTTTTTTGAAAGCTGACCAATACTCGTTATGCCCTCAGTTAGCATCAGCCTAAAAGTCTCATAAATGGGATCGAAGAGTCGCCTCCCATTTTTAGAAAATTTCTTCATAGCTTCAGACTCGAAAAAACTGACAAGCCGCTTGATTTCACGATAAAAACTTATTAGCAGCATGATTTCATCATGTGTGAATATCTCGTCAAAAGGGACCAAGAGCCTCTCTATGTCACTTCTAATTCGCTGTGTAATTTTACACATTACTTTCTGGACAGTTGTATTTTTGTCAGAAAGCACAAGAGTTTGTTGGATAAACATTGAGATGTTAGGTTCAAGCTGCTCATATTGGGTAATGAGCCGGATGAGCACTTCGATGTCTTTTTTCTTTGCTTTTTGCATGGTCATCATGTTTTCTTCCCATTTGTGTTGGCAATCTACCTTTAGAAAGTAAGAGAAGTGACTTTGAATTTAGATCCCTTACAATTGGCACGTGCCTACTCTTTCTCAATGAAATAATGAGAAATCAGGAGAGAACCATATCACGGAGCTAAGGGATTAAAACTAGGGTATAAAATACCCAATTTCATCAAATTTTGAAGATATATTTAAAGCAATCTCTATACACGCGAAAAGGCTCGACAAAAACCAACATCCAAACGTTCAAGATACACAGCGGACAAGGAAATCTAGTTCTTGTTTAGCCTAGGAATCACCTATAGGAAAGTACAACAGACGTTAGAATTCCGATATCCGGATGAACATGTTGATTCCAAATTATATGAAATAATCCCTCCTGCAGACAGAAGGGATTAAATGAAGGACTTTAATAAGAATCGCTCGAACTCTGGTAATATCTAAGCCACAATATATCCGCTAGGTCGGCTTTCTCTAAATGCATTCCATTGCTTAGCGAATTCATCCAATGAATCAGGAGAATCTGGGTTATAAATCTTTATCCCCCACCACTCACCTTCTTTAGAATACCATTCAGCAAACTTTCGACCCACAAAAGGAGTAGCTTCAATGACTCCTTTTAACAATTCGCAAACACCCTTTGCTGCATGAAAAAGATGTCCTTTATCTATGTTAAGAATCGCTGCAAACAAATGCCCAACGATATGAATAGTAGCTAAAGCTGCCCTTATTACTCCTGCCGCGATTCCAATTAATGACACTTTCGCTAATCGGTTAAGGACGTGCTCTGGAGGTATCGAATTTCCATCATAGTGATCTTTATCACTATAAAAGCACCTGCCAAGCAAAGTCCTGGCCTTTGTTTGTACCACGATACCAAGTAGCAGATCGGGCATCGTCCTAAAAGACTGTGCATTTTGCATGAACTGACGTTCAGTAACGTGGAACATTACCTCATCAACATTGCGATTCTCCCTCCGAAAGTCAGATCTAGGTGGTTCTTGATCCCACTCAACGATTACAGGATGTGATAATGTTCCTTCAGATATCGCTTCATCAGGACATTGAGGATTTCTAAACCAAAGCACTCTATTGGCTAGCGAGCGAAGGGGCGCTTTAATAATCTCAATTAAACTCCATTTGTTTTCAGGAGCATCCTGAACTTTTGGGCTCGAACTGACAACGCCACCTAAGGGCTGTGAATCCCAACGTACCGTAACTTGTCCTTGATTAACTGGTCGAATTGCCATAATAAATTCTTTGTTTTGGTGTGTTTAATTTGTTAAAAAAGAAGAAGATAGCATGAAGAGGGGGAATCCAGTCTAGGGTATAAAATACCTATTTGCAAATTCTTCGAAAAATCTGTCCCTGAATAGCAACTTCATTAGGCAACTCCTATTTGCGCTCTAGGATTTTGGGCAAGAAGAGCTCTGTGTTGTTTAAATATTTGATGGGCATCTATCACAGTCTCAGGCGACAAGATTCCTCTTTCATCAGCGAATCGGGCAAAATCATAAGTAAATCTAGGATGGTTTTTATCTAAATCTGGAATGACATCACGGTATACATTGCATGGGAAAGAAACCTCGTTAAGGACTACTACTGTAAGGAGAGATGCTGCAAATGCGCAAGGGATAGCTAGTATGCTTGAATATATCATGAATATTGTAAAAGTAAGTATTCCAATTATCATCGATGCAACCTGAGTAATTATCTCATTTCTTATATATTGCTGAATGTAGCAATATGTGTGCAATTGATCTACTCGTTCTCGAAATTCAAGTTCTCTAACTTGTCTTGCCAATGGAGCAATTGGTGGGATAATATTTGCCATAAACTCACCCTATAAAATTTATAACTGGGATCACATGCGCAGTAACTGCACTCTTGCATTTTTGACAAGAAGAGCTTTGTGTTCTTTATAAAGCGCATGCGCATTTAAAATTGCTTGAGGAATCAATAATCCCCTTTCATCTGCAAATCGAAAGAAATCATAATCAAAGTATCGCAAAGTGCCGTTGTTTCTTAAAACATCATTCACTTCTTCATGGGGATCCATGGGTAATGCGTTTGGCTGACGCAAAACCCAAGCTGAAATAAGAAATGCACAAACTGCGGAAGGAATGGCAATGAGAAAACTTTCTGCAAGAAGGCAAAGAACAATAAGACTTATTGCGATAACGGTCAGAGCTATAAAAACGATTTTTTCACTCCTTTTTTTTTGCTCCAACAAGCAATATTCATGCAGTCTATTTACTTGTTGATCGAATCGGCCTTGTAACTCTCTCATTTCACCCCACAACACCCACCCCTCAGGACGTAAATGTATAATTCCCACAGTTCCTCTTACTTATCAATTGTTATCATAATGGCCTGAATTGAAAGATCAAATGGATCTTCATAACTTATTGCGGCAATAGCACCATGACCATTTGGAGATAGATCGAAAGAAGTAGCAGAATATCTACCTCCAGTAGGTGATAATTGGGTAGGCCCAGACCATTCTAAAGCTAAAGGAGAAAAAGTCATGCCCTGGATTGAGTAATTATTCCAATTGGAATTTCTATTCCAAATGAGTACAAAATGACCCGCTCCATCCACTTTTAAAAATGGCTTAAAATTCCTCTCTGATCGGGATGTTAGTGCTACTGGTTTCAACCAGGTTTTGCCATGTGGTTTATAAGCTCCATATATCTCCGATCTATGGCCTCGGCTCATCTCCCAGATCACCATCAAATTTCCTTGCGAATCAATCACCGAAGCAAAATTCTGCTGACAGGGACTTTCAAAAGAAGATTCTAAAGATAGATCTTCATTTTTGTCGATAAACTCAAATTCTGACCATTGATTATCAGTTCTGCATAGCGAGAAAAAACCATTATTATCTCCTGTTTCAATGGCAATGTAAACATTCTCATTAGAATCGACTTTCACATGTATTTTTTCTTCTGAATAGTGCCAAAAAGGGACAGCAATTTTTTCTGGATCTGATCGCGAGCCATCTCCATTCAATTGAGAAAGGAAAAAATAATCACCATTTTCATCATATCCCCACCAAAGCATAAACTGCTTATTCTCGCGATTTTTGGCGAAAATTGGGGTGATCTCAAAACCGCCTTCCTTACTAATATTTGCAGCACCAAAAATATCACTGAGATCGGCCGGCACAACATACGAACCATTTAGTTTTTTCTCAACGACACGCAAATCGTCTTCATCATTTTCCCAAAAAACCGACACATTCCCAATTGAATCGATCCTGCATCTAAGAGTGTCAATTTGATCAGACCACTCCCATTCTTTGATCGGCTCTGGAATGGACCAGACCCCCTCCGAATTTTTAAGTGAGGATTTTAATACTTCCCCCCTCCCCTCATTCCAGACCAAAACTGCAACGCCCTGGTCATTTATTGCAATTTGCGGATTCTGTTTTAAATTTAAGTCTGAGGTTATATAGAAAGATTGAGGAGAAGAATAATTCAATGTCCAGATTGAATTAGTGACAAGGAGAAATAAGAGAAGAATTAGAGATCCTTTTAATGAAGATAGAAGAGATATTGCTCTAGAAACAAGGCTTGGATTTTTAGCTGCCCGGAGAACTGGTTGTGGCGCAATAAGAGAATCTATTGCCTTCTTATAACATTTCCCAATTTTCAAAATTCTTTCCATTTCCTCTTGAAAAGCCCTTTCCTTTACCGAAAGGGACTTCATAACATGTTTATGTTTAATAAGATCTCTTTTTAGGGGTCGAATCACTGATTCATGAAATTCTTCGTTTTCCTTTCTAGAATGGACAAACATGGCACTGAGCTCTTCTTCACCATAAGCCTCAGTAAGAATTTTGATCCTATTTTCATCAACGGGTTCTTCCTCTTCGATTCGGATGATGTTTTCTTCAAGTATTTGGCTATCATCCATATCGAATTCTTGATCAATCCAATTTACCTGGCACTCAATTTCTGACTCAGGAGGAAGATCGATTTTGGGTCTATGCTTCACATGTATTGTAGCAACTATCGATTGATAAGATTGGTAATACAACCTGACTGTTTCAACGGCCAGAGGAAGACTTTGAATACATTTCTCCAGCTCCCTTATCTGATTTTTAATCCTATCGAGAGCAATACTTAGCTCAGTTTTTTCCTTAACCAATTCTCCATACTTACCCATTCTCTGTTCCTCAAGATAAGCTAGAGCAATTTCTCTTTTCCTTAAGTCTACTATAGAAATAATAGTCGCCATTATCAGCCCCGTTTATCCGTTAAAAAATCTGTTTGAAAGATAGCAATATGAAAAGCTAGAAATAACTCCTGCAGCAAAGACAAAGATCATCACTCTTTTAAGAGTATTCAGCTGTTGATCTTTGGCCTTAATTTTTCTTAAGTTATTTTCGTGGGCTAAGCCTAAATCCGCTTTTTCTCTTTCGAGTCTCTCATTATCCTTTTTCAACTGTCTTCCTAAGACAACTAGTTCTTGATTCATTTTGCTTATTTCTTGATTTTCGGCTGATTGCTTCAAACCAACCTCTCGTTCTCTTACGCATTCATGTTGAGTCCTTTCAAGCTGCACAATAACTTTTCGATGTTCTTCAGTAAGATCTTGAACTCTTTTTTCAAGAGCTGGCACCTTTGGCCTTAGATTCTCAAGTTCAGGAGTCATTGCATTTACTTTGAGTTGTAGTTCATTTACACTAGCTTGTAATCCTTCAGCTCTTCTTTTTTCCACTTGCAAGGCTCCTCCCACCTCCTCGTGCAGTCGGTGAAGCCTGTTTCTGTCCACTGTCATTCCAGCCAAGTCTCTTTGAGACTGTTCCTTGAGAGCTATTTCTCCCGCAACACTGGCATTTAGGTTTCTGATTTGCTTTGATGCATGCAAAGCTACATGTGATGCCTCCGCGCGGAAATGCTCGATCACTTTATAGGCCGTTTTTAGATACTGGGCACATTCTCTTGCTGTCCCAGGAAGCGTAAACCAACCGAACCACCACTTATTGGAGTCATCTATTATGGAATTAATTCTCGACATATTGCTGTCAGAAACTCTCTTGTCCTCTGAGGGCCTTAAAGTTTCCAAAGCTGTATTCATCAAATCATTAGCTATACCCGGATCAGAGCCTGGGACTCTTCCGAATAAATCAGCGATATTTACTACAGCCATTTTACACCTATTCTTATATTGGCCTAGATTGGTTTATATAAATTGCGAATAACTCATCGAGCGTTTGTACTTTTTTCTGATTGGACAGGTCTGAAAGTGACTCGAGGATAAAATCAAAGAATTCAAGAGACGGTAAACCACATAATTCTCTATCTAATGAGACACTTTCTAATACTGATTTTGTGCTCACTTCCCTTCCCTGTTCTTCTAATTTTTCCGTATGAATTCTAAGCACACCTTCGAACGCAAAACGTATCCTTTGACGCATTTCAGAAGTGAAATCCCCCCCTGTTAATAATCGATGGAGAGTAAACCCATTCAGGCAGCGGTTCTCTTTAAGGCTACATATGAATCGAGGCTGAGATTCTTCTCTTACTTCGGAGTCTTGCAGCGGGTCAACTGCAGGAGCCGTTCTTGATTTAAAAACTTCTTTCACCATTTGACTCCATCTGCTCAATTGTTCTGAAAGAAATCCAAATGTTTGCCTTTGGCATTGCAACATAAATTCCTTATCTTGAGCTGATTGCTCCGCCCGTTTTGCTGCACCATCCATCGCAACTCTTTCGTAACTCTCAAGAGCTTGGCTTGTTAATTGCTGCCCATTTTCAAATAAGCGGGCTTCGGTATCTAACTTTCGATCTTCCTGTTCCACTTTTATTTTTTGACGATCCAATTCATGCCTTTGCCGATCCTTCTCTAAGAGAACAGCCGCCTCGAGAATATGAGACCGATCCATTACCTGCGCTTCCATGCGAGCAATGCTAGTTTGACTCTGTATTTCCAGTTGCCTTTCCAAAAAGCGATGACTTTCTCTTTTGCTCCTAAGAATATCGGCATTTGCTTCCTTTACCCTTCTATGACTTAAATCGGCTTCTGCAAATCTAAATTCGTTTAAAATAGCCGCTTGTCTTTCTATTCTTTTATTCGCTTCAATAGCATTTTGCCTTGGAAGCTCAAGCTGTCTTCTAACTACCCGTGATAGTCCAGCAATTCCCAAGGCTGTCCCGGCCAACACAGCGACTTCAGGGACACCTACTACATGCACCATCTTGCCGATAGGAATATCATCCTCAGAGGAGTCATCATCCGAATCCCGGCTTTTAAGGAGTCCTGCAAGAGAGGTTCCAATCAACTCGCTGAAATGCTCACTGTCTTCCAGCAATGCCATAGCCCTTGATTTTTCAGGAACATGCACAAACTCTGGAGCTATAAGATGAACTGATGGATATTCTTGCAGTTGAACTTTTTCAGGCTCGATTAATCGTTCCTGTGGAGCCATTAGCAACGGATTATCCCAACGTTCATTTTCGATCAATGCTTGAATTCTATGCGCCATATGTACCTCCTATGATCCAAAGCCTACTATGCCTTCTAGTTGGTCAATTTGACCTTTTAAGTGTTTTTGATAGGTGTCTGAGAGAAAGCCGTGGTCAATTACTCTTGCGATTCTTTCATCGGCATCAGAGGTGCATGAGACATGTTTGATTGTGTATCCATTCTCATCATCAGATTCCTCGTCGTAATTTTGAGCAAAAGGATTGGTTACATGATCTTTTTTTGAGTAAATGTTGATCACTCTAGCTCCATATCTATCTGGGATAGGACGAACTGAGCCCAAAGTAATTACATACATGTATGTTTTCAAAAGAGAGCGAATTGGATTTTTCTTTCCTAAACCATGAATTGCTCGATGGAGGATTAAGCCCCCTTCACTGTGAACAATCATAAGAAAAGGAGCTTTCACTCTGACGCCCCTCCTTTCGTGATAAAGGTGATCTGTTACTGTCTCTAGGAAGTGACCCATTGCTTTAATTGAGTCAGTGCAAGTTCTAAACGCCTTCTCGACAAAAACTCTTCCCAAGTCCTTAACAAACCCACCGCTCTTATTATAAAGGCCAATCGTGAGAGTCTTTTTGTTCGTCTTCGAATAAATTGTTTCTCCATAGGAGATAAATTCATCTTTTGAAACATTTATGCCATTCATGAACACAGTAAACCCTATGCGGGATCCTGCGCTTTTAAGTTGATCTCGAAAGTGTTCCAAAAGACCAAATTCCCGACCCAAAGGGAAAGCTCGCTTGTTGCATAAAAGCATTCTTGTTCTAAGCCCATCGCGAATATTTCCCTTTTCATAATGCATTTCGACTGGATGACCGATGGGCCCAAAATATATATCAATCCTTGTGGCCTCTGGCTTTCCTGGTTTGCCAAACACTACTTTTCCTTGTTCATCCCGTTTAATGATTCCCTTTGGCTTGCGAGCCTTAAGGCTCTCAGATTCAGTATCGCTTAAATGAAATCGGGTCATTGGAGCCGACAAACTTCCAAATCGCAGAAGATGCTTATGTTCAAAAGAGCTTAGGTCTTCTACATCTTCTGTAGAGTCCTCTTCAACAGTTCTCTCGGTTTTCTTTGACAACTTTCCGAACTGAAACTTTGTTCTACTAGTAGCTTCTTCTGCCTCGATACCACTCTCTTTCGACTGAGGGGGAAAATTATGAGATACCCTTCTTGCCAAACTTCCGAATTGAAGACGATGCCTAGATCCAAAAGGGATTTCGGAATCTACTGCATCGGATGCAGCAGCAACGCTTTGAACTATTTTCTTCGTTAATCTACCGAATTTCGAACCATGTCTAGAAGCAGAAGCGACTGTTGTTGCAGTATCCTCAGCTGGATCTGCAAGGGATCTTGTAACAGCTCCGAATCTAAGTGGTTTATAGACATCTGAATCAATCTCATCTCCTTTTGCATCTTCTTCGGCCATTTCAGAAGATTCTATTAAGGAAACACTACGAGACGCTCCTCGTGAAAAAGCTCCAAACGCGGGTCTTTGAGTTTCTGCCTCAGCAGGAGCAGATTCCTCAACTTCCCTTCCATAACCAGTATATGAAATCAGTGTGCCGAAAATTCTACTAAGAGCTCCCTGTACCGCCATGGTCATAACCTCCAAAAAAATTTTAAGATTGGAAGATACCACGGAAGATAGGAATTTAAACTAGGGTAGGAAATACCCTATTTTCAATATCCCAAAGAAATTCCCATTAGAATGGGAATTTTATAGGCGACCAAGAACACCGGATCTGAAGTATCCAAACGCTTCTAGTTCCCTAGCTTTTTGAATCAGCTCAGCCCTCGATTCGCATCCAAGCTTTTGTTTAATTCTCTCTATGTGGTGCTCTACTGTACGTTTAGAAAGATATATCTGAGGAGCAATTTTACCAGCTGAGTAGCCGAGAAGCAGCAATTTCATCACTTCAACTTCTCTTGGTGACAACAACTCACCACATTCAATTCCCATTTTTCGTAAAAAAACCTGCCTTCCGCAGCATTTAGGAATAGCCGGCAATGTTTCCACATGAAAATCAGGTCCTACGAGCTTTGCTAAATCGACTTTATTATCATCAAGTTTTGAAAATATGCGCCGATTTTCTAATCGAAATTTATTTATAAAAAGATTAATTAAAGGCAGCTCGTTAATTAACATCGCAATCTGTAAGTCGTCAGAAGTAGGTGAAGAAAATCCGAAAGTTTCTACTCCATCTACAGTCCTGTTCATTATTTGCAAATTAAAATGAAAATTAAATCGCTCCCTGCCTTCAACCATTATTTGATTAAAGTCATTGCTGACCACATTTTTCAGAACAACAAAACAATTGCGAAATGAATTGGAATTTCTATGAAATGGATTGCTTACATAAAATTTCTGGGCACCAAAATATTCGACCCACGCAGGATCACTTCCAAGCAAAGTTAAATGCCCTGAATCGGTAATTTTGTGATAATAAAAATAATTTAAATTAAGACATTCAAAAACAGCAGAAGAGGCTCTCTTAATCTCGTCGTTAAAATTACAGCTAACTTTTCTTATTAAATCATTATACGACGACATTCCTTACCTGCCATAAAACGGGTGTGTTGCATAACCCCTGTTAAGCAAACCGCCTAATTGCCCGAAGGGTTGGGGCAGCGGGGGCTTCTCCCGACTGTCCATTCTAGAAATCATTTGATAATACAAAACCATGGGCTTAAACTCTTTAGCGACCAAGCAAAAAGAGAAAGAAACCCATGGGCCACAAACGTGATTGGAAGCAGTATAACAAACAACTGGTGAATCGTGGCAAGATCAATTTGTGGATCAAGCCAGAAGCGTTAGAGCAGTGGAAGCCGATACAGGCCAAGAAAAATGGTCACCCATTTCGCTATAGTGACGAGTTGATCAAGACCATGAGTTTTCTCCGTTTCAAGCTCAAGCTTAGCCTACGTGAGACAGAAGGTTTTTTTTGATCGTTCATTGAAGCGATACAATCCGTTGTCTGCACCCCATGTTACACTCAAATTTGCCGCAGAATGAAAACTCTTCAGCTTCCCGCTGAGTTGCTACAGAAGAAAAATATCACTGACATTGCTCTCGATACCACTGGCTTAAAGGTCTATGGAGAGGGAGAGTGGAGAGCAGAAAAATATGGGGGAAAGAAGAGATGGAAGAAATTGCACTTGGCTCTGGATCTCGATAGCGGGCAATTAATCATAGCTGAGATCACGGATGAGTATGTTCATGACACAACGTACTTAGAACATGCGTTGAAAGCAGGGGGAAAACGACGAGGAAATATGTTGGTGGATGGGATAGCTGATAGCGGAAAATGCTATCGTTTAGCCCGGAAGTATAACAAGACTTTATACACGCCCCCTAAGCAGGGGGCAGTATTGGGAAAGAAGATGGGTATGAGCAGAGGAACGATGCGATAAGGATAATACGAGGACTTGGTAATGATCGGATAGCGCGTTCCATCTGGGCAAAGATGGTGGGGTATAATCGGAGGGTGGTAGCAGAGAGCATGATGGCCCGGTGGAAGAAGTTGTATGGGGGAGAGTTACGAAGCCGGTTTGCGGAGAGGTGCAAAAAAGAAGTGAAGCTCAAGGCGATGATCATCAATTCGATGATCGATCAGGCAGCTTGATTAGGCAGTCGGGAGAGGCCCCCGCTGCCCCAACCCTTCGGGCAATTAGGCGGCTTGTCTAACGGGGGTTATGCAACACACCCTTGCGCCCCCTCTGACATGTCTTGAAGAGTCAAGTATTGAGAAGTGTCAAACGTTGGGTATTTCGAATATATTGAACTGAATTGCAAAAAAAGACTAGCATCTGTTTTGGCAATCAGAGAAATCAACTTCATGAAGCTAGCCCCACCAACATTTGGATTGATAAGCGGAATTAGCAGTGCTCCTGAGCTCCTTTTGAGTATCATCTCCTTGGGCTCTTTGACCTTCATTGCCAGAAATTTCCCTAAAGAGCTTCTAACCTGCAATCTGGATATTTCGCGAACAAGGTTCGATGAGTATGTTCAATTCAAAGCCAAGACAGGGGGTGAATTTGACTAACCTAAGGCCTCCTAGAGCTTATTTACCTCAACTATTGGCCTTTATTTTTGCAGATGAAGTTTGCAACAATTACTTTCTTAGCATTATTCCCGAACTGCCAGGAAATCTAAAAATCGAACAGATTGGGTTTATCCTATTTTTTTTTCTTGTGCAGATAATATTTTCACCTATTCAGTCAGGCTACTCGGACTTCTACTGCCGTAAAAGAAGTTTAATCATATCCTTGGGGTTTTCAGCTTTAAGCGTTGTGCCCGCTTTTCTATACTTCGAACACGTCCTTTCCCCACTATTCCTCCTGTGCCTAATGATTATAATTAAAGGGGTCGCAGGGAATAACCTGCCACTAGCATGGGCAGGAATTGCCGATACCCAAACTAAAAATGTAAGGCTATCACTAGGATTTTCAACATCAGCGATAGCACTTGGTTATCTGGGATTAATAATTCTCAGGAAAATATTCAATGAGACAACTTTGTCCGTAATAATATTTTTTATGTTTTTATTTCTATGCATTATTTGCTACAAGTCATTTATTGACATACGTGATAACAAAACATCAAAAAACAATTCAGAAGACCCCTCATTAATAAGCGACATAAAGACTCTAGTAAATAAATTCCTAAGATCCAGGCGCTTCACTCAGGGCCTTTTAACCTATTTATTTTGGGAAATTTCATTCTACAGCGCTCATATGCTTGATGTTGACCTAAAGATTATTGAATTTAAAGGGCTTACATTGGCGATGATTCTTGGGTATCTTTTTGGTGTTGCATGTCTCTGGAAACTTCCTAAGAAAAGTGATGAGGAGGTAATAAAACTTGGATACCAAATCTCAATTCTTTCTTTTGTACCAATGTTCTCTCTGTATAGTTTTGTTCCAAGCAAAGAATTTCTAATAATTATTTGTTATTTTTCCTACGCTTTTGGAGCCGCATTTTTGGCACCTAGTTTGTTTTCAACTCTCTCTAAAGAAAGAGAGCCTCATGAACAAGGTAAAATTTATGGGTTGCTAGATTCTACCGACACAATCGCTCTTTTAGTTTCAACTATTATAACAATGACGTATAATTGGCTTAATTTAAACCAGATTGTTATAGTATTTATTTCGTTCACTCTATTTCTACTTTCGTGGTGGCCATATGCTTCATTCAAAAAAACTAGATCAGCATCCAAATAAACCTCAAATCTCCCAGAAATTAATTATGGACTTCATAACTATTGGGGTTAGCTGTAATTGCCTAGTTGTATTATTTGAGTCCGGAGCTTTAGGAGATTTACTTTCCAAAAGCTGTCTATCTAATGAGGAAATTGGAAAATATGGAGATCGTTCATGCATCACTTCCGCTTTAATCACACTAGTTAAATGCGGCGTAATAGAACGTAATAATGACGATTTCTCAATTACCGAATTCGGCAGAGCGCTATCAGAGTATATTGGATTAATTACAATTTTTTTTGATGGGTATGCGAGTTTGGTTGCAAATCAAGTGAAGATCTCTCGAAATGAGACAAAGGATCGTCCTAAACTTATTAATGGAGCCTCTGTTTCAAAGGCATCTACACTGATTTCAGAAAAAATGGTTGAACCAGCCCTTCTCAGAGAAGTAGCTGAGTTAAAACTTGCAGGAACTTTTTGTGATCTCGGATGTGGATATGCCACGATGTTATCAAAAATTTGCGAGGCCACAAAAAATCCTGGTCTAGGGTTTGACAACGTGAGAAAAGTAGTAAGAGAGGCTAGGAGAAAACTCAAAAATACTAATATAAATATCGAGTTTGCCAACATATCTAACCTTGAAGGTGTTTGGGAAGATGTTGTCTCAGTAATGCAATGCCATGTATTTCACGACTTTACCCCAAACCAAAAATGCATTGAGATCATGGATTCTTATCTCACAACATTCCCCAACATGAAGTGCTTCTTGTATATAGATACGGTATCCCCTTCAGTGGCTTGCAATGATATTTTCCCAGGCTTTGATTATGTTCATGGCCTTTTAGGCATACCTACACGAACATATGAGGAAACTTTGGCGGTATTTTCTAAATCTAAATACAAATTAGTTAAGGAAGTGTCTCTGGACTTGCCAAATACATTTTTATGGATCCTTTCTCCACTAAGGAACAAACCTTTGGTATTAAATGAATATTGATTTAGATGTAAATAGTGATGCTGGCTGTAATCGCACTCATTCAAAAGAATTAAAGTCTTTTGACGAATGCATCCAGAGACTTAAACAACGGATTGTTTCTAGGGGCGATTTAACTTATGCAACCTGCGATAGACAATTAGAAATAGTTAATGAGTTTTCTGCTTTTCCTCTTGGTCGGTATATCCTAGAAAGAAGAGGTGCTAATGGATTTTGGACAGACTACATGGTTTCTCACCCTGAGCGGGGGAAAATTTCTGGATTAAATAGTGAAGGGCGACCGTTTAGCCCTATGGAGAATTTTTTTCTTAATCAGTGTCCAATTGTTATCGCACATCAAGAGCGATTTCAAATATTCAAAAAATTAACACAAAATTTAATTAAAGAAGGCGTCGTGCTTGCATCAATACCATGTGGATTAATGCGAGACCTTATTACATTAGATTTCTCACATCTCACTGAATTTAAATTAATTGGGATGGACATAGATCCTGAATCATTAAGGCTTGCAGAACAACTTTCCAGAGAAAGTGGCATTAGTAATTCCATTTTATTACAGCAGAACGCATGGGAAACTCCATTTATCAATGAAATCGACGTTATTAATAGTAGTGGTCTTAATGTTTATGAGCCTGATCCAAAAAAGGTATTAGATCTATATGGTAAATTCTACAGAGCGTTAAAACCTGGAGGTCATTTGATTATCAGCGTTCTAACTTGTCCCCCTGGTGAATCAACAAATTCAGATTGGGACACAAGAGGAATATCTGATGAAACATTAGAACTTGATAAAATTTTACATAAGGACATTTTAGAGGTAAAATGGAGAAACTTCAGATCAGCACCAGATTTAGAAAAGGAGTTTAAACAGGTTGGGTTTACAGAAATCTCCGTCCATTTTGATAAGCACCGCATTTTTCCAACTATTCTTGCTAAGAAACCAATCACCAAAAACTGAGATATTGTCGAAAGTTGTGTTTCAGCCACCGAGAGCACCCAAATGATTTTTCCTAAGCTACCAGTTTCTTTAAGCTCTTTGACCTTGTCATAGGACAAACTTTTTCATGAGCGTATTCCTTTTTTATTGATTTATTCCTGCTAGAAAAAACCAATGAAGTTACGCGCCGCTCAACCTTTCATCCACAACTTTCGACTATATCTCCACGACTTTTGAATTAGCGAGAAATTTCCTGCTATGCTATATCCCCTTAGGGAAAATTGGAGATCCTATGAGAAAACTAATACGCGTCAAATATGCTCTTCTAAGCCTTGTCATGACTTCGTCTCTTTTCGCAAATGAAGATGAAAATGCTGCCGAAAGTGTTATCCGGCGAGCCTACACTTCAATTTCCCGAATTGAAGAAGGGAAAATTTTCCTTAAGCCGGAAAAGCTCAGCCTCAATCAGGGAATAATTTACGTTGAAGACATAGATGGAGCAGAATTCGCTATTCCAGTTATCTTTTCCATAGAAGGCCGTCCCTACATGCAAGTTGCTGAATCCATTATTTTCAACTCATGGAAATGCGAATGCAATGCCTGGAACCACAGGTGGGATAATCCCAACTACTGTTGGAGCTGCGGCAAGCCTCGCTAGTCTTGCATCAAAAGAGCAAGCGTAACCTCAAGTTTATTTCTGAGGAAATAGGTCCAGAGGACGGTCTTACGTCCCTTTTTGTAATGCTTTTTAAGATCCTGGGTTTCTTCGGTAGTAGGGTCACATGCAAAATCTGGCGAAAGTAGCGCTCCGGGCCAAGGCCATTCATTGCTAAAGATTTGCAAGGGGTCTTGTTTCGACCTCTGATGGCTTGTGACATAACGAGATGCACCGCCTCTGTACTGTTCGTAAAGGCAAGCGTTATTTCTCCCAAACCCAAGCAGAATCCCAACTAGTCGGGTATGGTCAATAATTTTATAAAAGTCATTGTGCTCCGGATGGGTTAAGATCCCAAACACTTCTTCACTCTTACATGGTTTTCCTAAAATCTCTCGAAAATCATTTATATGCTGTTGAATTATTGCCTTACACAACTTAGGACAGATTAAGGCGATCTCTTTTCTTCCCCTCCCCAGAAAGGAATAGTCGATGAGAATATGTTTTTTCCTAGGAAAAAGAGACTGGTATTTCTCCCAAACCAGATACCCTCTCCTTGATGTTTGGTGTCTTGGTCTTTTAAATGACTCTCGAAAGGAGGCTGATAAATCCTCTGTGTCTTCGACAACGACAACGGATAGGCTCATTGGTTTATAGCCAACCAGGGTATAGGGATATTGATCAAACGAAATTACTTGATCGATAAAGAAGGCGAGGTCTTTCTTTTCTTGAGGGCTCAAGACTTTCAGTTTTTCGCGAATTGTGAGCAGTTCCTTATGGGAAACAACATTATAGCGATTTCTTTCACACACTAGGAATACCAACCCACCGATAAATACCATAAGACAAGTCAGCAATGCCATTTTAAAGCGCATCAAAACTACCTATGTATTTTCTATTCAGGAGACTAAAGGTTGCTTCCACCACATCTTTTCCCTCGTAATATTTGATAATCTCCTCTCTTTCCTGTCTGTAAGTTTGCTTAAGCTGCTTTGTTTCTTCCGAATCAGGATCACAAGAAAATCGAGGATAAAACAAATCAGACAAATCCCACGATTGAAATGATCGATCTTTTTCATTAATCCGTTCTAACCACGCATCGTCTTCATCCGGCCACATCGATGCCATCGAACTCTCATCTTCACCTCTCCCCTTATATTTCTCGAAGAACAGCCCATTATTTCTTCCATAACCCAATAGAATGCCATTTAATCCCACACTTTTTAAGTTTTTAAGAAATGAATATAGTTTCTCGTTGTCAGCAAGGTCACCAGGCGTAATTCCTTGGTCTTTCAGAACTGCCTGAAAATCATCAAAATTGCTCCTAATTGTATTAATTAATTTCACCTTGTCTACCATAGAAATACAGACATTGTTTCCGTAATAGAATGTATGAAGAGCAAAACGGGAATCTGGAAAATATTTCATGTATTTATTGAGAGTTTCCCATCCTAATTTTATCCTCAGTTGTTCAGGATAGAATAGACAGTAGATTTCACGGAAGTTGGGGGGCCAAAAAGCATCAAAGAAATAGATGCGAAGGCGTGGAGATCTGATTGCATTCCAAATCTGAGCCAAAGGTTTGGTGTAATGCTCTACAGAACTGGGCTTGCTGCCAATCGTGGTATATGCCCATACACTTACAAAAGAAGTCCATCGACAAAAAAACTCCAACCTTTTCTTGTCTTTGTAAGGCATTCGGATTGAAAAATCCTGTTCAGAAGTAGGGCCTTTTACATGAACAATGACAGTCCAATTTTGTACCACGCAATAGACAACCAAGAGCAAACCCATTGCCCATAGTGTTATTTTTTTCATCTAGCGATCAGGTCTGGGATACATACATAACGCTCCGGAAGGTAACTGATTTTGACAAAAGTCCTGCCATGGATCATTGTTGTATCTACATCCAGATCTTGGGCATATCCAACGACCATGATGAATGTTTTTAGGTTTGGCATACAATCCATTTGCATCGACACTAACTGATTCCACAGGTATCCACTGCCCTTCAACGAAAGCAAAGATACCTTGATGCGCAAAAGCTATTTGAGATGGTTCTACGTAAATTTTCTGTACCTCGGTTTCCTCCACTTCTTGGGCTTGAGAAACCACAGGAAACATCATTGAGAGAATACCAAAAACAAGAGCCTTTTTCATACTTTTTCCCCAAAAAAATTAAAGAGGCTGACAATACTTTAGCGTCGGCGCATAAGTCAACAAGAAACGCGATATAAATCTTCATGTATGAATTTGATTTGCCAAGAATCAGTTAGGTCACTCAAACTGGACAGGAAATTTTCGGAGCCTTTTATGACTGAGAAAGTTGAATTGCATCTAACTCAAAGTGAATTAAAAACAAGGAAACATTGGTTTCTATATATTCTTATCGTGTTTGGCTTCAATCTATTGGCGACAGGATTCATGCTAGTCAATGCGATTGGAAGAGAAAATCTTCTTCATGAAGCATTTGAAATACTTTTTAAATTTCTCTGGGGAACTTTTTGGTGTTACTTAAGCTACTACTTCTGCTACAAAAAACAAACCACCTTTTTGCTGACGTTAACTCTAGTCTCTCACGCATTAGTAGCCATAGCGTGCATTTTTGTGCTATGGGTGACTTCTTTCGCCAGTCCTAACCTCCATCTCTTTGTCACTTCTATTATCCTCAGCGGATTAATCTCCATCCCTTTCATGATAGTCTTGATACTCACCTACAAACTCAGAAGAATAAATAAGATGATCCGCTGTCAGAGAATGTACCCAACAGAATCGGATGAACTGATTCAGGATTTCAGAAGTGCTTCAGATATGAATTCATTGGGATCAACCTTTAAATCTGCAATGGAGAAAACTATAGTGGACCCCAAAAACTGGACAGGTTGAGTTGTTTGCTTCATGCTACCTAAACCGTTAAGCATGGGAACATAAAATGAGCAGGACACCACGAACACCAGCATTCAAGAAGAA
>JANPFC010000028.1:0-16266 GCA_031423235.1 Chlamydiota bacterium
AATTTCAATGTGAAGCTATTGCGAGATGGGCTGCGTCGATTTAAAATTTAATGCTTCTCTGTGGGCTCTGTGCCCTCTAGCGAACCCTGTTCGCGGGTGGTAAAAAAATATTTTTCGATTCTTGAACTTTTTTCGGTATAACCGCATCTGCAGCGCTCCCGTATTTCTTAGTGCACTGTGTTCACTTATTAATCGGGTAATTATTTACGGTCTTTGACTAAAAAACCGTGAAAAAACCGATTCTTGAATTACGATCAGTATAGCGTTGTTAGCTTCAATACGGTGTTTGCAAAACCTGTTGATCAAAAATAATGACCTTTATCGATAGCGCTTCAGAGAACCTGACGAGCGCTATAGATAAGATCGGTGATGATTTGGTAGCCATTCAAAACTACTTAGATAATTACGATGGGAAAGGGCTTGTCCAAGGGGAAGCGACTTCCGGTGAAGCAACCCTCAAGCATTTGCAGCTGAACTGCCATCCCAGGGCTGTTGTTGTGCAGCCGGGTGAGCGGGTAGAGGGGACTGTTCTGTGTAAGCTCGATAAAGAGAAATGCTCAGCCCTAGGCTTTTATCGGGTTGTGTTGGGAATTAGCAGTCGGGGCGCACAGACTACCATCGGCAATTACTTCAGAATTTCTACCGGAGAAAGCTCGGAAATGTTTGCTCTGATTGCCCCCCAAGAACCAGGAATCTACCAAATTCGGTTTAGAACTGTACACAGATTTTTCAAGGGAAATGCCCTCGATGCTTGGATAGATGAAAAGGGGAATGAACCCGATGGAAGTACAACTATCGGCCTCATTATAGTTAAGTAAGATCAGTCCAAGGCCTCTCCTGAGGCCCTATTCATGGATACACAAACCATAATGTCCCCTTTCTTCGGCTTTTTTGACTTCTCTCAATCTCCTAATACATATTGAAAAATGAGGGGGGCTACGATTGAAGCGTCCGATTCGATGATGAAGCTTGGAGTTTCAATGCCGAGCTTTCCCCAGGTGATTTTTTCGTTGGGAACAGCTCCGCTATAGGAACCAAATGAGGTGGTGCTGTCGCTAATCTGACAAAAGTAGGACCAAAGAGGCACCTTCTGGTGAAGATCTTGCCGAAGGAGAGGCACGACACAGATAGGAAAATCGCCCGCAATGCCCCCTCCAATCTGGAAAAATCCTAGTTTGGAATGCTGGCACTGCTCTTTATACCACTTGGCAAGAAAGGCCATTTGTTCCAGACCTGATTTGACTATGTGATAGCCGCTGAGGTCTTTTGCAATCACATGCGAGACGAAAATATTCCCAAGGGTCGAATCTTCCCACCCAGGCGATACGATCGGCAGTTTTTTTTCCTTAGCTGCGAGTACCCAGGAATTTTTGGGGTCAATTTCAAACGCTTTTTGGATGGAGGGCAAGTCGAGGAGCTGGTACATGAATTCGTAGGGAAAATAGTTTTTTTTCTCCTGGTCTGCTTTCTTCCAAAGGGAAAGAACCTCTTTTTCTATCCTCCGAACAGCTGTCTCCTCAGGGATGCATGTGTCAGTGACGCGGTTCATCCCCTTCTCTAACAGGTCCATTTCCGCCTCTTTGCTGAGGGTGCGGAAATCAGGGATCCGCATGTAGTGTTTATGAGCTACCAAATTGAAAATATCCTCTTCTAAATTGGCGCCGGAGCATGAAATAGCATGCACCTTATCTTTCCTGATCATTTCAGCAAGAGAGATTCCAAGTTCAGCCGTGCTCATTGCTCCCGCTAAACTGACGAGCATCTTTCCTGACTCTTTTGAATGAGCGATCCAGGCATCGGCCGCGTCCACGCAAACAGCTGCGTTAAAATGTTTATAGTGCTTTTTCATAAAGGCGCGGATCGTCATTTGTTTTCCTTGAATTTGTAGCTAAGAATTTTATAAATCAGCTTAGCCGCTAAATAATCAGGGGCCAAGTTAGATGGGTTAGGACAAAGCTCGACCACATCGCAGCCGACAACATTCTTTTCTTGCAGCACTCGCTTCAACAGGCTCATCGCTTGGTTCCAGCTAATCCCGCCCGGTTCTGGAGTTCCTGTTGAAGGCATGAGAGAAGAATCGAAAACATCGAGATCGAAGGTGATATATACGGGACTTGAGACCTTTTCGAGGAGGCGATCGATCCACGCCCCTTCGAGCGTATGAGCAAAAAACGTGTTTGGGCGATCAAGAAGGGGAAGCTCTTCATGGCTCATGCTTCGAATTCCAACAGATACGATTTTAGAGACTTGCGGGATCTCCTTCACCCTTGCCATCACCGAGGCGTGGCTCCAGGGATTATCTTCATAAGCCGGCTGCAAGTCGGCGTGTGCATCGAATTGGAGCACTGTAAGATTATTGTGTATTTCGGCTTGAGCTTTTATCGATGCATAGGAAATCGCATGCTCCCCTCCCAGCATCACAACGAACTTATCTTTTAAGGCCCACTCTTTGGTTCTGTTGTAAGTCAGACGAAGCATCTCTTCAGACGTCTCCGCTTGGATGGGTCTATCGGTATATATACCGAGACGATAGACTTCCGAATCCGTTTCGATGTCGTAGATTTCCATGTTGCGGGACGCTTCTATCAAAGCCCCTGGACCTTTATCGCTCCCTTTCTGATAAGTAGATGTTTTATCGAAAGGAACGGGAAGAATCACAACTTTAGAAGAATCTTCGCTTCCATAAGGATCCGGCAGTCCTGCATATCTACCTGCGAGTCCATGGCCTTGACCTAATTCCATCATACCACCAGGTAGGTATAGCTTTCTAAAGACTGTTTGAACATTTTTTTCATCTGAGCGGATTCAGCCGGCGAGATCCTCCCTGACTTCAAGTTCCGTTCAAGCAGCTCATAGAGCTGATTCTTGAGATTTTCTGGATTGAATTGCACATAGTGAAGCACTTCTTCAATGGTGTCACCCTCTACCAAACAAGACAATTCCCATTGCCCGCCATCTGATAACTCGGCGTGGACAACGTTGGTGTCTCCAAATAAATTATGCAGCCCTCCCAGAATCTCTTGGTAAGCGCCCACAAGGAAAACGCCTAAGTAGTAGGGTTTTCCAGTATACTCATGCAGGTTGATAGAATGAGTAGGCTCTCCGTCTCCAATAAAGTTATCTATTTTGCCATCGCTATCGCATGTGAGGTCCGCCAAAACAGCTTCATGAGCCGGCGTTTCATGCAGTCGATGAATGGGCATAACGGGAAAAAGCTGATTGATCGCCCATGAGTCTGGTAGAGATTGAAAAACTGAAAAATTGCAAAAATATGTTTCGAGCAAGATTTTATTGAGGACAATAAGCTCCTCAGGCTCAGGGCGCAGCTGCTTGTAGAAAGTGCGAATTTTCTCCAGCAAGCGGCGAGAGAGTTTTTCTCCATATGCTCGTTCTTTGAGCGACAGCTTCCCGTAAATAAATTCGTCTACCATCCGATCTTTCAATTCCTTCACATCATGAAAGGTTTCACGACAGTTTTTCAGAGAAAGCTGTTCATTGAGGACCGCTAAATTGTTCAAGATTTCGTGTTCGCTAGGGGGTTTTGATTTATCTTCCTGGGAGCTCGGCGCAACATCGATCACTTCTGTAATCAACACGGCATGATGAGAGACGAGAGCCCGCCCTGATTCTGTGACAATCGTCGGATCAGCGACACCGGCCGTTAAACAAGCTTCGCCGATAGCTGAAACTACATCGCGGGCATATTCCTCAACTGTGTAATTCATCGAAGAGTCGGCAACGCTTTTTGTCCCATCGTAATCAACTGCGAGCCCGCCTCCCACATCAAAAAAAGTAAGCGAAGGAAGAAGAGCGACAAGCTCTGTGTACATCCTGGAACTTTCTTTAAGAACCTTCTTGAGCGAGGAAATCGTTGTCACCTGACTGCCTAAGTGGAAATGGAGCAGTTTTACCCAGTGCCCTTTTCCTTGAGCTTGGATCATCTCTGTACAGGTCACAATCTCATGTGCAAATAAACCGAATTTGGAGTGTTCCCCTCCGGAGGATTTCCATCTGCCAGACCCAGTATTCGAGAGCTTCATCCTGAAACCGATATCAGCTTCAACTCCTAGCTTTTCCGCGGCGTCTAAAACAAGTTTTAGCTCGTAGAACTGCTCGATCACGATCAGAGTGTGGCGCCCCAGCTTCTTTGCCATCAGGGCCAAAGAAATGTATTCGGAGTCTTTGTAGCCATTGCAAAGAAGAAGCGAATCGGGATTTGAATCTAAAGCCAGCACTGCGATCAACTCTGGCTTGCTCCCCACTTCAAGGCCCATCTGATAGTCCTTACCTGCTTGCTGCACAGTTTCGACCACATGTCGTTGGGGATTGGCTTTCACAGGGAATACCATTCGATGCGTGCTGCGATACGCGAACTCTTGAATCGCAGATTTGAATGCATGGCTTATTCTCTCGACCCGGTCCCGGATGATCCCATTGAAACGGACTAAGATAGGAGCCTCAATTCCTTGCGCCACAAGGGACTCCATGAGTTCATTCAGATCGCCTCCTCCTTTCCGCCGAGGCTTAACCTCTACATGCCCAAGCTTATTGACGACGAAATATTCTTCTCCCCATCTCCCAACACCATACAGATCTTGCATAGCCCCTCCACAAAACAGGGTATAGTCGATTAATTGTATTTTGACGATCTCTAAATTGGAAATTTTCTCATATTTTATCTTTGCCGAGAGATTCATATAAGCTTGAAATATCTACGATATTATTCTATGTTGATTTTATGGCTAAGAAAAAAGCAAAACTTCCCCAGATGTATAAAGAAAAAATGACATTCCGATATTTGGCAGAAAAAGCTTCCCGCATGGCGGGATCTTCTATGTCTTTTTATCTTGCAGTCGTTTTGATTTTCATATGGGGAGTCAGTGGTTTTTATTTTGAATTCGATAATACCTGGCAATTGATTATCAATACTGGAACGACGATCAGCACCTTCCTGATCGTCATATTGATTCAAAATACACAAAACCGAGAATCTCGATCGATCCAGTTAAAATTGGATGAATTGCTGTATGGAACGAAGAATACGCGCAATAGTCTGATGGATATCGAAGATCAAAGCGACGCTGAGATTGACGAATTCAAACGGGAATTCAAAAAATTAAGGGAGAAGTATATTTCTCGCACAAAAAAAAAGTAAAAATCCTCAATTCCTTTCGCCCTATTTAGAGCAATCTATCCCGCCTATCGGCCACTTTTGAATCACGTTGGGTATAAATCCCATGACCCTGTAGCTTTCTGTCTATCCCCATATTTGGAACTAAATTTATCTTTTGAATTTAAAAGTAATAAATACTGTGTTAATATTTAACGAAATTATTAACTATAACAAGGAATTGCAATGAACTTTATTTCACCTATTGGATCGGGAATTACTCGTTTTGCACATTCGGCGGCTGATGCGCTCAAAACTGTTGCTAAAGCAGGCAAAACGGCTGCTAAAGTAGCCTTGATTGCTATGATTGCATTTGCTGCTCTTGGCCAGGGACAGCCAGTTAACCCAGGCGCACCAGGCCAAGTCGTTCAATATAATCCCGCTGCGGCTGCCTATGCAGTTGGGGCGCCAACTTTTGCTTCTTTGGGAATTATACCAACGAGAGAAGATCAAACAGCCTTAACCGCGGCTGATGAATATACTGGGTTCCTGAATGAAGAAAACCACCTCGATTGGCAGGATGCGTTTCATAGAGGAGGCACTGGCTACATCGACGGAATCACTCCTCAGGCCATGAAAAAGTCTTTCATGTGGGGAATCGATAGGTGGAATCGAGCTTTTATTGCTTTAAAACTTAAATGCACGCGGGTTGTAGAAGGCGGCGCAAAAGCGATCTCAGAAGGATCAACGGCTATTTTCCAACGTTACACAGGCAAATCTATGGTAGTCCCGGGATCCCATTTCATGCCAAAGGGATGTCCTGATCTTGGACCATTAGATCCCCTACAAAGCAGAAATTTCAAGGATTCCTTGGAACATGTTTTGAAAGGTGGAAAAGTGGAAGTTACAAATAGATGGTTAGACGATAGCTCATATACACTTGAATTAGCTAATGGGGATGCCCCAAATAGCGTCCAACATCAGCTTGAATTGTAATGGCTACAAAATTAACTAGTTTAACCCCCTTGGTCGTTGAGAGACCCGCCCCAAAGAAAAAGAGGAGTTGCTCCCTTTTGCGGGTTGTTTGTGCAGTAGCAATTGTCGCAGTGGCGGTTCTCGGCGGCGCTTTCCATGTGAATAAACAGGCCCCCGAATTCATACCGATAGGACGAGCTCAAATCCCCCCATTTCACCCACCGTGCCAACCATTTTGCGCACCAGGGCCCTTAGACCCTTATTTCGGCCCAGCCCGAGTTAGAAATACCCCCGGTAAGACAACCTCAGTTGAATCTTTGATCATTCATCCAGGAATCGTCCATCTTAAACGTGAGCCCGATAAAGGCTACGAGAATAAAAAGGGGGACTTAGAAGACCACTCCCACCATTTAGGGATGGTGCGGTACGCCTATAAAAATATCAAAGACCTTCCTCAGATCAAAGAGGCCGAAGCCAATGCTGGAAATGAGGATAACAAGGGGTTTGCAGTAGTGACCGAAAACCTTGGTAAAAATACGACCTGTTTATTTGCTATGAATCCCAAAAAGTTAAAGAACTACGAAAAGGCTGCTGAGCATGCGCAAACTTGGATTCAAAAATTGGATCAGCTATCGGAAAAGGAGATCTGCGATGAGCTTCTCCAGAGCCATAGGACATTGATGACAGGAGTTGGTTCGAGAAAAGCAGGGAAGTATCGCAATCAGATTGTGATCATTTTTAAAGATGATGCAGAAGATCAGGACAGAAGTCCAAAAGCTCTGATGCAGCTTATTAGAAAGCGCGGGGGAACAGAAAATCAGATCGAACTATACAGAAATCAAATATTGCCTAAATTCAAAGCAAAACGGGAAGATTTTTCCCCTGAAGAAAGAGCGGTAATCAGTTTTTTTGGCTACCCGACTCCACCCTCTATGGAGATCCCTTCATTGATGACAGAATTTGCCGGCAACCTAAAGGCCATGGCACGCCAGATGAGGAGTTGCGAGGATTTCGATCCGATCGCATTTGCAGCCTACGCCCATCAAGAATTGGGAAGAATCCACCCATTTGAGGATGGGAATGGCAGAACAGCGCGACTTGTGATGAACGGAATTTTGAAAGAGGCTGGCTATCAAGCTGTCGTATTTCCATCTGAAGAAGAGTATACCAATGCCGTGGAGCTCGACATAGAAAACCCTGGCCATTTTGCGAACTACCTCCGCGAAACAGCGGTCCCGTGGGCCGAAAAGCAGTTTGATCCTAGCCAACCCTGCATGCCTGAACTTACATGCTAGTACCGGTTAACAAACAATTCTTGAGATAATTTCTAGATTGAAAGTGTCAAAAATCAATTTTTGAATAGTAGCCGGATTCCCCTTCCGCGGGCGACGAGGCGTCGTCCCGTCACGGGCGGGTCCGATTCGGCCATCGTCGAGGCGCCGGATGTCCTCATTTCGAATCACGGGCGAAACCAAATAAATTTGGTTTCTCTACGTCAACGAAGTTGACGGTAGCCGGATTCGAACCAGCGACACGTGGATTATGATTCCACTGCTCTAACCAACTGAGCTATACCGCCAAGAAAATTTTTTTGATTGGGGTGCTGGGGCGAGGCCCCGACCCGTTTTGCATTTTGCGTTCTGACTTCTGCGTTTAATAGCGGGGGTAGGACTCGAACCTACGACCTTTGGGTTATGAGCCCAACGAGCTAACCACTGCTCCACCCCGCGGTAAAGAAAGATCGAGATTAGCACGAACCTCGGATTTAACCCAAATGTTTTTTTTCCGCTTCCTATATTTGTTAAAATTTCGTTAAATGGAATGTCACAAATGGCAGCTGCTCAAAAAATTGAGGCAAATCATTTCGGAGCGAGACCAAGGAGTCTCGAAGTTTGTGAGGAGTTCATAGCGCCAGCTATGGACGAAGAGCAAAATTCGCGAATCCGACGGTCGCAGCCCGAAATGATTCCCTCAACTTTATGAGTTGTTGCCACAACTGGAGAGTATACGATGAGCGGAATTGTAGGCGGTCTAATGACCTGCGGCGGAGTGCTAAAAATGTTAGACGTATTGGGAAAAGCTCCCAAATATTTAAACCGAGAGGTTCATGTTGCAGACCACCAAAATGACTCGAAATGCAAACAGATTACCAGAATCGTAGCGAATATTTTCACAACAATCGGCCACTTTTGCATCGCCCTCGGAATGATCACTATGGGTGCAACACTCTATTCCGCTATGCCTCTCGCCCCATTCCTGACCGCTTTAAATGAGGGATTAATCGCATCCGTTCCGTATCTACTGGGCAGCTTGGGCGGCTTAAGCGCAGGCCTAATTATCCGCCAAGCAGTACGCTGAGCGTTCTGATAGTGGATCCACGGCCCGATTGGATCAGCTCACGGGCCGATTTCCTCATCGACTCTTCTTTCTTTGGGTTATTCAAAAATTCGACAACCGTTGAGCGAATATTGCTTAAGGGAACTTGGAGTCCCGCACCCGACTCGATCGCACGCTGAGCAAATTCAGCTTGGCCTTGCATGTGGGGGCCAAAAATGACCGGCGTTCCGTAAAGACAGGGCTCTAGAACGTTGTGTCCGCCAATGTGGGTGACAAAACTCCCGCCTAGAATAGCGAGCCTGCTGTGGGCATAGCAAATGGGCAGCTGACCCATTGCATCGACGAGGAGTACTTTGGTGTTTTTTTGGGGACTGCTCCAGCGTGAAAAGGGGATGTTTTTTCTGGCTAGTAGTTCGGCAACCGATTCAAACCGCTCAGGGTGGCGCGGTGCAAGAATAATGAACCACTCCCCTCCTTGCAGAGCATCGAGCAGCCATTCTTCTTCAGTTGCATGAGTGCAGCTAATCGTAATGACCGGCTGCGGCAAATCCAATCTCCCCTCGATTGCTTGCGGTTTGATGTCGAGCTTCAGATTCCCCGTAAGATGAAGCTTGGCAGGGTCTGCAACTAATGGAGCATATCTCTGAAGATGCGTTTCATTCTGTAGGCATAGTTGGTCGAAATGGGAAAAGAGCTTTCTCGCAAAAAATGAAAACTGTTTGAACCTGCGGGCCGACCTTTCCGACATTTTTCCACTAACTAAAGCTATGTGCGTCCCATTTTTTTTGAGCGCCGCGAGGAGATTGTACCAGAAGTCGCTCTCCACCAAGATAAAATGGCGGGGATTGAGTTGTTTCACCCATCTATTCACGACCCACGTGAGATCTACCGGCAAATAGGCAAACGCATCAGCCTCTGCAAGGGATCTTTTGGCTTCAGCCTGTCCTGTAGCGGAGGTGGTGGTGATGAGAAAAAAGGAGTTTGGTTCTTTTTGACGGAGTTCACGAAAGAGGGGTTGAGCTGCTTTCACCTCGCCGACGGAAACAGCGTGGATCCAAATAACGGGTCTATCTGCCTTAGGGATACCGAATCCCAGCCTTTGTAGAAGCCCCGGATGACGCTTGCCCCTAAACACCCGGTCTATGAGGAGCTTCGGGGCAACGATCAGCAGATAGAGCAGTATAAGAACATTCACTTAAGCACTATGTTCAGCAGCTTGTTAGGGACGAAAATCGTTTTAGCGATCTCCCCAGCAATGTGCTTTTCAATTTCAGGCTCCGTTCGAATCAAACTCATCAATTCTTTTTCTGTCCTGTCTTTGGGCAGCTCAAAGCGGCCGCGCACTTTGCCGTTTACTTGAATGATGTAAACGGTGGTGTCATCTACCAAATATTGAGGATCCACCACTGGCGATGGTGCGTATGTGATCGATTGCTTTTCGCCCAATTCTTGCCAAAGTTCCTCAGCAATGTGAGGGGCAAATGGGTATAGCATCTGAACGACCATCTTCAAACAGCTCTTTGGATACGCATCGAGCGGGATGAAGGCGTTGAGAAATTCCATCATTCGTGCAATGGCTGTATTGAATTGGAGCGCTTCAACATCTCGGGTCACAGTGTCGACGAGTCGATGTGCGAGTTTCAGGGCTACAGGACTTGTAGCGTCTACGACTTTGTCAGAATAGACCATGTCGTAGAAACGGTTCAAAAATCTGCGGCATCCACTGACTGCGTCAGTATTCCAAAGTTTTTCCCGCTCGAAAGGGCCCATGAACATTTCATAGAGGCGGAGAGAGTCTGCGCCGTACTCTTCAATGATCTCATCAGGAGAGACTCCATTGAGTTTCGACTTGGACATTTTCTCCATCTGAACGATGAGCTCCTCTCCCGTTTTTTTGGAGTAGAATTTCCCATCTTTCTCTGTCACTTCATTCGGATCTACGTAGCCCCCTTTCACCATTTTGAAAGAGCGGGCTGTGACGAGGCCTTGATTGCGGAGCGTCATAAAGGGTTCCGCCGTTGAGCAAAGGCCGCAATCAAAGAGGACTTTATGCCAAAATCTCGCATAGAGAAGATGCAAAACCGCATGCTCCACGCCGCCCACATACATGTCGACAGGCATCCAGTATTTGTCAGCGTCCTTACTCCATGCTTCTAAAGTATTTTTCGGATCGCAGAACCGGAGGTAGTACCAGCAGGAACCTGCCCATTGGGGCATCGTGTTGGTTTCGCGGAGAGCTTTTTTGCCCGTTTTTTCGTCGGTGATTTCAACCCAATTGCGGACCTTGGCGAGCGGGCTTTGGCCGCTTTCTGCGGGTTTGAAATCTTCCAGTGCGGGCGGAACGAGGGGAAGTTCATCAAGTCCAAGAGCTCTCATGGTTCCATCTGGGAAATGGACGATCGGAATCGGCTCGCCCCAATAACGCTGTCTGGAGAAAAGCCAATCGCGGAGCTTATAATTGACGGTCCGCTTGCCCTTAGAATTCTCTTCGAGCCAACGGATCATCGTCTCGATGGCTGAGTCCATATTGAGGCCGTTGAGGAAGGAGCTGTGGATCACCGTCCCATCTTTCATCCAACATTTTCTTCCATGGAGGACGTCTTCTCTCTCTTCGCATGGACCTGGATCGTAAACGGGGAGAACGGGAAGTTTATATTGGAGAGCGAATTCAAAATCGCGGTCATCGCATGCAGGAACACCAATAACGGCTCCTGTTCCATAGCCCATCAATACATAATCTCCGATCCAAATGGGGATTTTATGGCCTGTGACGGGGTCATGAGCATAGGTGCCGGTCCAAACGCCATTCTTCTCTTTAGCAAGATCGGTTCTGTCTAGATCGTTTTTGGCTGCGGTCGCTTTCCGGAACGCTTCGATATCTTCTTTTTGGCCAGGAGTTGTGATCCGATCGACCAGTGGATGCTCTGGAGCTAAAACAAGATAGGTTGTTCCAAAAAGGGTGTCCGGCCTGGTTGTGAAAACAACAATCGGTTCGTGGGTGCATTCTTCGACATAGGTGACCATGGCCCCTTCGCTCCGTCCGATCCAGTTGGATTGGAGCTTTTTCAGGTGGTCGGGCCAGTCGAGCAAATCTAGGTCGGCGAGGAGTCTATCGGCATAGGCAGTGATCCGGAGAACCCACTGCTTCAGTGGACGCCGTTCGACTGCGTAGCCCCCTTCTTTTGATTTGCCGTCTTCCACTTCCTCATTGGCTAAAACAGTGCCAAGCGCGGGGCAAAAATTAACGTTGATTTCGGCCTCGTAGGCGAGCCCTTTTTCAAATAGCTTGGTGAAAATCCACTGCGTCCACTTGTAGTATGTAGCATCGCTTGTCGCCACTTCCCGATCCCAATCGTAGCTGAATCCGAGAGATTCGAGCTGGCGGCGGTAGGTCTCGATGTTCGTGCGCGTGGTGACTGAGGGGTGTGTGCCTGTTCGGATGGCAAATTGTTCTGCAGGGAGGCCAAAACTGTCCCATCCCATCGGATGGAGAACGTTGAAACCTTTTTGACGCTTATAGCGGGCCAAAATATCCGTTCCTGTGTATCCGGTGACGTGGCCTACGTGGAGACCTGCGCCGGATGGATAAGGAAACATATCGAGGACGTAATACTTGGGCTTTTTATGGTCGATTTCTGTTTTGAAAGTCTTTTTTTCTTTCCAGAATTTTTGCCACTTTTTCTCTATGGCGCGAGGATCGTATTTTGGCTTCATGATCAAAGAGTATATTATATCGTGCGAAAATGATCAACCTGCCAGCGTCCTCTTTGCATCGTTCCAATTTTCAACCCCCGCTCGATTTCAGCCCGCGTATTGACAATACTGCGGACCAAACTGCGGACAACTCTGAGGATCTTGGCAATGAGAGGGCCAATTGATGCGCGGATCCGTTCTTTGTAATGGTCTTTATGGTAGAGCTCCCGATCTCTAGCCTCGCGGGTCAGCCCTTGTTCAACTCCAAAAAGATACGACTCTCTGCCCCATACGGTTACGTGGGGGTTGTCATTGTAGTTGTGGTGGGGAGGATGGTATTTTAAAAAACTAATATGATCATCTGGCATCGGGGCCTTGTAGCCAATATGAGCGTCTCCCATGGAGCTCCAAGGGTCGTTCCTTGTTACGCGGATGATCAATCGAACGTCAGGGTTCCTCTCATTGAATTTTTCCACCTCTTTTTCAGGCAGTCCAGGACCGCAATAGAGATAGGCTTTCCGAATGTGGTCCATATTTGCAAGGCGCCATTGAACGAGATTCGATCCTAAACTATGACCCCCTTCAATTGTGGGAACAGGCAATTTCTCTCGGATGACCGCCTCGTACGGCTCCCCCGATTCGTAGGCCGATTTTCCGAGCTCTTTTTCGAGGTCGACGATCATGGTCGAAAGGGCGTCTGTGTCGCTATTTCTCGGCGATGTGCCCCTAAATAGCCGGATGGCTTCTAAGTTGGTGTCATTTGTGGCCGGATGGAGAAGATAGCTGAGCATCCCCTTTCCAGTGACGACCTTGGCTGAAATATAGTAAAACTGTTTCCGTCCGTCCGGATGGTTCGGGGCCGGAATCAAAGTTCCCACATCCATTTCCCGTTTGATCACGCGTGCGGTCATATTGTGGACAAATGTTTCGAAGCTATCGAACCGGTTTTCTTCAACTAGTTGGAGCCGCTCCCTATCTGCTAGGAATGGATCGTAAAAAATGCGGGAGAGTTCTTCGGTGGGTCTACCTGAGATTCTCTGATGAAGAGGAGCAACTTCCCATCGCCCCCCAAATGGATTGCTAAGTTGAGCTTGAACATCAGCCAGGGTCTGGGCATCGAGCTCTGAAAAACAAGTTTTACCAGCAAATCGGGGTTCAGCTTGGTTTTTGCGGATATGCTCATTGATATCTTCCACTGAGACGCTCTTCGCTCCGGTCACAATTTTAGCGACATCGCGGGAAAGAAGGGGGTTTCCCTTAGTCTCTAATTGGGCAAGATCGAGCGTATATCGAGAACAAATCCGTGCAAGCCTTTCGGGGCCAAGAGCATCAACTAAATAATTTTTAAAGGCAGAAACTGTGCGCCGGTTCACATCCGAATAGGAAGCTGGCGAGTAGATCCAAGAAATAATTCTTTGGCACCAATCCCAGAAAGAGTTGGCTACCTGTAGCTTACCTTCAAGAGAGTCGTTGAAAATAAGTCTATCGCTTAAAAATCGACTGGTATTTAGCAGCATGGGGTCATGATATCACATGCATCGACCCATTTTCCATGCGATTTAATGAGTTCGATGAGCTTCGAATCGGCATCGGCAAATTCGATGTCCCGTTCAACACAATTTTTTCCTACGTAGAGATCGATTTTGCCAGGTTTAGACCCTACATAACCGAAGTCAGCGTCGGCCATTTCACCGGGTCCGTTTACAATGCACCCCATGATGGCGATTTTCACGCCAGGCAGATGGGCTGTTCTTTCCCGAATGCGTCTAGAGACCTCTTGGAGATCAAAAAGGGTCCTTCCGCAGCCTGGGCAGGAGATGAAATCGGTTCGGGTCATCCGCATACGGGCCGACTGGAGGAGATTGAGGCCGAATGCCTGGTCATGGACGCAAACCCCTTCGGCAAGGAGATCGCAAAGAATGGCGCCATACTCTGTACCTGCATGGATAGGGAGATCCTCATCGCTGCACGAGTAATCGAGCTCGATAATGAGCGGCAGAGTGTTCTTTTCCTCGATCAACTTTTCTACGAGCTTCCGCGTCTCATGGACGGGAGAAATTTTGGGGCGGAAGAGGATGCACTGGTCTAGGCTTATTGGAACCCCTTCGCAAAAGTACTGATCGCCCTTCTTGAGCACAACGCTCCCCTTTTCGTTAAATGGGGCCTCAAAAACGACTTTGCGCCTCTCTAAGCTGGTGAAATCCCGATGTTTTTCTTCAAATGGCTCAATCCCCATCCCAAGTTTCTTTTCAGCAAAAGAGACGAGCCTTTTACACGGGTCGATTTCAGCCCATGGATCTTCGGTGAGAGAGACGCGGATCGTGTCCCCGATGCCGTCTAGGAGCAAAGCTCCGATCCCCATTGCAGACTTAATTCGGCCATCCTCCCCTGCCCCCGCTTCAGTAACTCCGAGGTGGAGCGGATAGTCCCAGCCCACTTTCATCATTTCAGCGACCAGCAAACGGTAAGCGTGCATCATGACTACGGGATTGCTCGCCTTCATCGAAAAGCAAAAGTCGTGATAGTTGTACTTCCTGCATACGCGGGCAAATTCCATAGCCGATTCGACCATGCCGCGAGGGCTATCGCCATATCGGTTCATGATCCGGTCAGATAGAGATCCGTGATTTGTCCCGATCCGCATCGCTCTTTTGAGCCTTTTGCACTTTTCAACAAGGGGGGAAAATCCCTCTTCAATCTTGACTAGTTCTCTCTCATAGGCAGCATCGTCGTATTCGATCACTTTGAAAGAGGCCCGTTTATCTACGAAATTGCCTGGATTGACGCGCACTTTGTCAGCGAATTCTGCAACCAGAAGGGCGGCGGGCGGGTAAAAGTGGATATCTGCGACGAGCGGGATCGTATATCCCCTCTGAACGAGACCGTTTTTGATCCCTTCGCAGCTTTCAGCCTCTTTCTTTCCTTGGACCGTGACTCGAGCGATTTCGCAGCCAACGTCGGCCAGGCGGATGATCTGATCAACTGTCGCTTCGACATCGCGCGTATTCGAAGTGGTCATCGATTGGATGCGGACTGGGTTTGCCCCCCCGACGCCGACAGATCCCACTTTGATTTCGCGAGTCTTAAAACGCTTGGTCTGATTGATTGATTCGCAGTACTTCATAAGAGGAGAAATAGTACAGGTTAAAACCATTTTTGGGGAGAAAAAAAGAGAGAATGGTAGCAAGTAAAGATTTTTCTAGAGTAAGATGTGCGCGTCAATTTTTTTTTGAGGAATCTATGGCAATCACCGCACTTACAAATACCGCCAACTGGGCTGCAAACAGAATCAACACCTATCTTCTTGGAACCGCACCAACAAATCTGATCGCGTACACCCTAATTGCCGCACTTGCATTGCAAAAACTGAGTCAATTGAGGGATGGAAGGACCCGCAGTTGGCTTTTTAATCGAGTGATTCACCGACTTTTACAAGTGCCGAAATTCCAGGCGCTTCTTCAAGCAAAACTAGCTAAACAGTTTGCCGAATCTGCCAAATCGATTCAGAAGAAATGGGCCCCCTTTGGCGACCCCTTGCGAGAGATCCCTGAGCGGGGCGCAAGCTATGCCGCTTTGATGACACTAATTCATAAATATAACGAAATCACTCAGAAAGGTTTGCAGGGGCGCCATTATTCAGGAACCATATATCCGATGGGTCCCGAATGCGCTCAGATAGCTGCAGGAAATGAAACGGAAGATACAGCGCTTGAATTGCAAAATCTATTCACGAACGCCTATCGATACGCGAACCTCTGGAATCCCCTTCACACAACCGAATTTCCTGTCGGCTCCTTTCTCGAATATCAGGTTGTTCAGATGGTAGCTTCCCTTTTTGGCGGCAAAGATGTAGCGGGCGTAGTCACATCAGGCGGGACGGAAAGCCTTATGACGGCAGCAAAAGGGTACCGCAATTGGGGCCTTCAAAAAGGGATCGCTCCTGGAGAGGCTGTCATCATTGCTCCCGATTCGATTCATGCGTCACTGAAAAAAGCGGCTGATGATTATCATATTCAGCTCATCTTGATTCCAACAGATGAAGAGGGGCGCGTCGATATGGATGCGATGGAGAATGCTGCTGAGAAACATAAATCCAATCTCGTCGCTCTCTTTGGCTCAGCCCCCTCCTATGCAAAAGGGAGGATCGATCC
>JANPFC010000029.1:0-10472 GCA_031423235.1 Chlamydiota bacterium
CTCATCCACGCCGTCAGCATTCGATCTGAACCAAGATCAAATTCTCAGAAAAAATTAATTACTTTTGACGAGTAAGGTCAGATGACCTTACACAAGCTTGTTCTTTTCAAAACACTCTTCTCTTCTTCTACTGTCAAAATACTAGCGGCTCACTCTCGGTGAACCTTTTCGCTTTTCTTCGGTGTTTCCGATTCGAACGAAGTAAAGAACATACTAAACCTAAGGCATTTTCGGCAACCCTTTTTCAAAAATATATCCGCAAACCATTGAAATCACACGACTTACGTATTTTTTAATATTTTGAACCTGTTTGAGCGGGCCGTTTCTCCCCCTGATTTGACATGTGGAATGAAATTTTTATTGCATCTTTGTTGTCAAAAAATTATTGTGTGTGAAAAACCAACCCTATGGTATGGCTCAAGATAAGATGAAAAATCATCGAGAGCCTAAATAACTGTAGGACGTTTTTAACAAAGAGGCCTGGCCCTGTTAAAAGCTACCTCTAAACAAGAAAAACTGGAGATGTCTATGCATTTAAAGTGGAACAATGCGTTCAGCAGGGTGCTAGCGTCCTCTGTTGCCGCCTTCATGGCGACAACAAGCCTGTACGCGATTCCTAGAGACCCTTGTGAACCCCCACCACCACCTGTATGCTGCGAAGAGCCAAGACCTGGTCCTTTCGCATTTGCATACCCCTATGATATGGACCTGAACTGCCCAAGAGATTTCTACATTCACGTAGATGGCTTGTACATGCAGGCAAAACAAGATGGAATGGATTTTGTGATCCAAGATTCAAGCACTCCATCTACTCAGACAACTTCACCCATTACACATGGCAAAGTTGAAGGCTTTTCCAGCAACAATCATGACTGGGATTATAACCCTGGAATGCGCGTTGGAATCGGCTTCTACCTTGATCACGATGCGTGGAATCTGGATTTCAACTGGACATGGTTGAATATCACCAATTACGAACACGCCAATGCAACTACATCTGGCGGAGTTGTGATTCCTCTCTGGGAATTAGGAATGGGAACACCGGCTGACCAGCTTGGCACTAGATCTAGCGCTGTATGGGATGCTGGATACAATACATTCGATATCAGACTCGGCAAGCCATACTATGTAAGCCGCTATCTGGTATTTAATCCACACTTCGGCGTTCGCGGTGCTTGCATCGATCAACACTTCTCTGTCGACTACGGCGGGACTGGTGCTGTAACAGATGGAATCGGCACACGTACAATCCACCACGGAAATAACAATTTCTGGGGCGTTGGCGCACGTGCTGGTATCGACACAGACTGGATCTTGGGCAAAGGATGGTGCTTATTCGGCAACATCGCCACATCTATGCTGTTCGGTAAATTCCAAATCGATCAGAGCCTCGCTCTTCCAGGCGTTGGAAACGACGGATTTGATCTGGATTACGATTATTACCAAAACACACCGAACTTTGAGATGGCTCTTGGTATCGGCTGGGGTAAATACTTCAACAAGAAGAGAAACCACGTTGGTTTGAAAGTTGCTTATGAATTCCACGAGTGGTGGGATCAACTCAACATGAGAAAGTTTAGCAACGGTTCTACTGGATTTAGCGGTAGAGGTACAGGCGTCTATTCAAATGACGTTGTAAGCCGCGGTAACTTCACGCTGAACGGTTTCTCTCTCTGCCTCAGATTCGATATCTAATTATCGATTTGAGACTTGTAGGGTCAAAGGCCTCGCCAAAAGCGGGGCCTTTTCTTTTTATCAAATATTCTTTTGTGCTATAACCAATAGACATGAAGAAATCTGTTTTTCTCCTCTGTTTGACGCTCCTTGGACATGCAGACGAGTATGCGTTCACCCAGCCAAAAGACCTCCACCTAAAGAATTCAAGAGATTTTTCTCTCTATGCTGACGCCCTTCTCTTACAGGCGAAGGAGCAAGGTCTTGAATTTGCGATTCAAGATGCAAATGGGGCGGCGACAAATATCCGGAGTGGGGTAGTAAAAGGATTTTCCAAATCGCGCAGCGACTACGATTACAATCCCGGCTTAAGAGTCGGAATGGGCTTTCTTTTTGGCGAAGACGTGTGGAACTGCGACATCGTCTGGTCTTTCCTGAAAATCACCAATTCGAGGAGCGTACTGGCCCCTGGAACCGGCGTCTTAATCCCCCTTTGGCTGATCCCGACTGTCAATCAGACAAACCAAACTTTACACGCCACTTGGGACACTAATTTCAACGTACTCGACTTTAGAATGGGAAAAGCTTTCCACATCAGTAGAAGCCTCATCGCAAACCCCCATTTTGGCGGCCGGATCGCATTTATCGACCAACACTTCTCTGTCCACTACGGAGGGTATTATGGGGCCAAACGGGGCGCCATCTCGCATAACGACAACGATTTCGCAGGATTTGGTCTGAGGGGCGGTCTAGATACTGAATGGAACTTAGTGCCGGACTTTGCGCTCATCGGGAATATCGCAGGCTCGCTCCTTTGGGGCCATTTTGAAACAGCACAAAACCTGGCCCAAGGGATCGACCAAGGGTATGATTTAGCCCAAAACATCAATCAAAATGCCCCCAATCTCGAGATGGCCATCGGCGTCTCTTGGGGCCGTTCCTTTCGGCGGGATCAATTCCGTCTAGACGCCCGTCTTGCCTATGAATTCCAACAGTGGTGGGATATGAATCAGCTCCGCCGTTTTTGGTCTGGCGGGCCCGGTTTTCCCAACGATCAGGCGAGCAGGGGCGATTTCACCCTTAACGGCCTTTCTTTCCGCTTTCAAATTGATCTTTGATACAAAAATCAAGGTTTAATTAATTCACAAAAAAGCTATAATATCACAATTATGGCTCATATTTCACTTCAAACTCAAATTGCTCTTAGAGCGCAGCATCTTGCCGACTTTCTGTCAGAGGAAACGCGGAAAAGCTCCCTTATTTGCATCGAATTAGGCATAGAAAAAGTACTTCCGGGGGATTTGACTATTTCAGGCAAGATCAGAGACTTGCACCAGATGATTTTTCACCACGCTCAATCGGCGCCGCTCAGAAGGATGCATCAGGCTACCTGGCAGATCTTGGGGAATGGATTGATTCAATCCATTGAAAAACCTGAAATGCAGACATTGGAGTATTTAAGCGAGACATTGAGATCTGTGCAGCAATTGGCTTCGCACTATTTAGCTGCCGGACCGGTTCTTCCGCCTCCCCGCCCCCCCACGCCGCCCATTCCTCATGAGGCCCCCCCTCTCCTAGACATGGTTCAAGAACCTGATGAACCGATCGCTTTGGAGGTTTGGCAAGACAGCGTGGCCTCAGAAGTGGAAAGAGTTACCGAAGTCAGAAATGACGAGATTTATTTCAAACAGCCCGAAGATCTTAGAATGATCGACCGGATCATGAGTGAATTGTGTAAACGGCCTCCATGGGAAGCTGCAATTGGGGAATATCACCCCCGGCTATTTGAATTGCTGGCTGGCCTCTTGGAAGGACGCATGATTCAAACTGGGAGCGCCAGCTACCAAGACTATTGCCAGAAGAAAGGGGGCCAGCCTCCGATCACAAATGCGGAGTATGCCTGGATTCAAGGCATTTCATTTGATGCTCTCGCGGAAGAAATGAGCAAGGATCTGGCGGGCCAGCCAATCAATGACGCGCTGATCCACTTGAAGACTGAAGGATATCGGGAACCGAGGATCAAGGAGCGGCTTATCTGCCTCGCAATTGAGCGGCAAGAAAAATTGGCAGAGCAAAAAGAGCTCCTCTCTCATCTTGGAGAGACTCCCATTCCGGATCTAATTGTTAAATTTGACGATGCGTGCCGATCAGAATCGCATGATTTCATCGATGCGGTATGGCCCCATTTAATGGGACACGTCTCAGATAAGACGTTGATTGATGTGTTCGAATGGATGGCGTCCCGCGGCAAAACGGAACATCTGACCACAATTTTAGATAGAAAAGCGCGTGCTATCCCGCGCGAACAGTTGCTTAAATCGATGCAACATGCCAGCTTGGACGGACATGAGGCTGCCTTTCAGCTACTTTTCTCAAGATATCCCCACAGAAATAAAGCCGCCGAAAATGAGCTTTTTACCCGTTTTGTTGAATGGGGAATGAAAGATAGGCTCCCTTTACTTTTGTCGCCTCAATATCCTCACAAGTTCTCTCCCAAGGCAATCAACGATGCATTTTCTCTTCTTTGCAATAGCGATGATTATGAAACTCTAAAGTTATTCCACAACTCCGATGTTCTCAGCGACGAGTCGGTTTATAAGATTTTCGCGAATCTCATTTCGAATGAAAATATGCCCTGGGAAGAGCTGGGACCCCATTTTCAGGCGGTTGCTGCCTCCCCCCTCTATGACCGTCTCCCAATTGAAGATCTCCGATTTTTCGTGGAAACTCTCGGTAAAGACGGGGAGACTTCTCTAATCAGGGCTTTCCTCGAGTCAAGACGAGGGGGAGATATTGACCAACCCACATTTGAAAATACTCTAATGAAAGCGGCAGAGGCGGAAAAGTGGAGCACCGTTTTAGCTCTACTGGATCACCCCCGGTATCAGGGGTATTCAAAAGAGCTGCTCGGATTTCTTTTCACCGAAGCAGTCCGGCATAGAGAGGAGGAACTTCTCCTCAGTATATTGAGAAAAAACCCACCGTTGCACCGACTTTCCCGGCACGATCTCAACAAAGCGCTTTTCATGACATTGAAAATTCGAAATCTAAACGGAGCCGAAAGCATCGCTCCTTACTTGCGGCGAGAAGATATCGATTCAGATTTGCTTCTACAAGAGACCCTTCGATCGGCTAAAATGGGAAATCTAGACACGCTCAAGTTTCTTTGTAAACACTTCAATTCTGCAATGACACTCAATATTCGGAAAGCTGCTTACAAGGCCGCGCAAGAGCACGGCCAGCCTGCAGTTGAGCAGTATTTTTGGGAAAGGTTGCGCGAATCGTATTTGTATGGAGCAGAGCCTAGTCCAAGCACAAAAAGACCGAGAACTACCTAACCACGAGCTCCTGGAAAATAAGCACAGCCACTCCCGCGAGATAGCTGACGAGCGCAATCAAGCTCACCTTCTTCAGATACCAGATGAAATTGATCTTCTCGAGTCCCATAAAGGCAACGCCTGCAGCCGATCCGATGATCAGGATGCTTCCGCCTGTTCCTGCGCAATAAGCGAGCATCTGCCAGAGATAGGAGTCTGACGGATAAGTCTGCATGTCGTACATCCCCATACCGGCTGCGACGAGCGGCACGTTGTCGATGACAGCAGAAATAAGGCCGATCAAGGTGATAATGACCGAGAGATTGCCAATGGTGTTGTCCAAGAAATGGGCGAGCTGCAAGAGAATGCCTGCCACATCGAGCGAGCTAATGCAAAGCAAGATCCCAAGGAAGAAGAGGACCCCGGATGTATCGATGCGAGTCAAAATCGCTGGCAAGCGGAGGTGCTGTCTTGTTTCGTGAGGCGAGTGCAAAATATCGGTAACGAGCCAAAGAACTCCGAGAGAAAGGAGGATTCCCATAAATGGAGGTAGGCCGGTGAGCGCCTTGAAGATTGGAACAAAAATCAGCGCGCCGATGCCGCAGAAGAAAACAAGTCTTGCGCCAGGTTCCACCTCTTCTTCGCGGGCAATTGCGGCAGCGCGGGGGTAAACACCTTTTAAGTTCCATCCGAGAAGGACCATTGCTACGACAAATGATATGAAGCTGGGAAGAAACAGGGTCTCCATCACTTTAAGAGAGGTGATATTTCCGTTGATCCAAAGCATGGTGGTGGTCACATCGCCAATCGGAGTCCATGCGCCGCCAGCGTTCGCAGCGATCACGACCATGGCGCCTAAGATCATCCGATCTTTGGTCTCAGGGATCAGTTTTCTAAGAAGAGAGATCATAACAATAGTCGTCGTCAAGTTGTCTAGAACGGCCGATAGGAAAAAGGTCGTAAGGCCGATAATCCAGAGTAATTTTCTCTTATTGCTCGTCTGAATCAGATCGGTAATCACTTTAAAGCCTTTGTGAACATCGACTACCTCGACCAATGTCATCGCGCCTAGTAAGAAGAAAATAATCTGGCTGATGTCATTGACCCTCTCTCCCAAAGCATGGATATCTGGGTTGTAGGAGAAGAGGAACATCCAAGTGACAACTGCCATCAGCAATGCGGAGGCGGTTTTATTCACTTTGATGGTGTGTTCGAAGATGATGGCTAAATAGCCGATCACAAAAGTGAGAATAATCATGAAAGTTCCTTTTGAAGTATATCGTGCATTCGGATCAGACCGACCACCCTCCCCCCTTCCAAAACGGGGAGAACGGTGATCAAGCGGGATGGATCTTCTTCCATCTTCTTTACGGCTTCGAATGCGAGTTGATTTGGAGAGATGCTTTTCGGCGAGGCGGTCATGAGCTCGGAGATCTGTTTCCGAAGGGCATCCGGCCCTTTCGTTTGGATCGCGCGCCGGAGGTCGCCGTCTGTAAAAATCCCCTGCAAAGTCCCCTGCGCATCCGCCACCAGCAGGCAGCCGCATCTTTTGAGCGATAGCTCATGAAGGACATCGAGGAGCGGGTCGGTCGGTTTGCAAAGGGGGATATCGGCCCCTTTGAGCATGAGGTCGGCCACTTTGAAGGTGATTTTCCGGCCCAAAGATCCGCCGGGATGGTTAGCGGCAAAGTCGCTCATGCTGAAATTTTTCGCCTGCATTAGGCCAACTGCCAGGCAATCGCCAAAAATAAGCTGCGCCGCCGTCGAGGTCGTGGGGGCAAGATCGTAAGGGCAGATTTCTCTTTGGATGGGGAGGACGATCGAGAGGTTGCACATCTTGGCGAGTTTGGAGTTCGGGGTTGATACAACCGCGATCGTCGCAGCCCCTTTTTTTTGCACATGGGGCAAAAGGTCGATGAGCTCCTGGGATCCCCCGCTTTTACTGAAGCAGACAAAAATATCATCAGCTGTGACAAAACCGATATCTCCATGGAGGGCATTGGCCGGGGTGAGATAAAAGGAGCGGGTCCCGGTCGATAGAAATGTAGTCGAGATCTTCTCTGCAATATGGCCGCTTTTCCCAACGCCCGAGAGGATGATAACCCCTTTGCACGCGAGGAGCCTATCCAAGACTTTTTGCGTCTGGATATGATCGATCGAGTCGAAGAAGTGGTTGAGGTATTGGCGTTGATCGTTGAAGAGCGTCTTTAGCATAACCGTTAATTTTACAAACTGGTACAGTTAATCGAAAGGAGATATTTATGGCGAAGACACCAATTGCGGTTGCTGAAGGCGATGGAATCGGTCCAGAGATCATGAAAGCTACGCTCCATATTCTGGAGGCAGCGGGCGCTCAAATCGAGATCCACAAGGTAGAGATTGGAGAGAAGCTCTACCTGAAGGGTTTTCCCACGGGAATGGACCCCAAAATGTGGGACGTAATCCGGCATGCAAAAGCATTTCTTAAAGCCCCTATTACAACCCCGCAAGGCGGCGGTTTTAAAAGCCTCAATGTGACCATCCGGACTACCCTTGGACTCTACGCAAATGTCCGCCCATGCGTCTCTTATTTCCCCTATGTGGCCACCAAACACCCCGAAATGGACGTGGTCATCGTCCGCGAAAACGAGGAAGATCTCTATTCCGGCATCGAATATCGGCAGACTCCCGACGTATGCACCTCGATCAAGCTGATTTCCCGCGCGGGCTCAGAAAAAATCGTCCGGTACGCCTTCGATTACGCTCGTCGGCATGGGCGGAAGAAAGTGACCCTCTTCATGAAAGATAACATCATGAAGTTCTCAGACGGCCTATTCCATAAAGTCTTTGATGAGATTGCCCAAGAGTACTCGGATATTATCAATGAGAGCTGGATCGTCGATATCGGCGCGGCCAAGCTAGCCGATACCCCTGAAGTTTTTGACGTGATCGTGATGCCGAACCTCTATGGGGACATCCTGTCCGACGTCGCCGCGCAAATCGCTGGTTCGGTCGGCCTTGCCGGCTCGGCCAATATCGGCGAAAAAGGGGCGATGTTCGAGGCGATCCACGGCTCGGCTCCACGAAGAGCTGGACAAAACGTTGCCAACCCATCCGGACTTCTCCTCGCGGCAATCCAGATGCTCGACCACATCGGCCAGCCAGATGTAGCCACTAAAATCCACAATGCATGGCTCACAACGCTCGAAGAAGGGATCCACACCTACGATATCTACAAAGAGGGCACTAGCAAGAAAAAAGTGGGAACCGCCGAATTTGGCGAGGCGGTCATCAAGAATCTCGGGAAAAAGCCCGAGCAGCTCAAACCCGTTGTCTATGGCAAGGGGAAATCAGAGCTCATCCATAAATACAACCCGTCCACCCCCCAAAGACATCTGGTCGGAATCGATGTCTATATCTATTTCCGCGGGCAGTTGGCTGAATTCTTCGCAAAGATCTCCCACATCAATATTGGACCTCTCCGCCTCAAGATGATCACCAATCGGGGCGCTCGGGTATGGCCGCAGGGTCAGCCGGAGACCTTCTGCATTGAAGAGTGGCGCTGCCGATTTATCTCGGATGAAGGGAGAACTGTTTCTCAAGACGATGTGATCAAGATTATGCACGCGTTTGATCACGTAAGCATGGACGTGATCCGTTCAGATTTCTTGTATACCTTCGATGGAAAGCCAGGATACTCCTCTGCTGATGGTTGAAAGTTTGGCGGATGAACCTATCCGCTTCGGTATACAATAAAGAAATAACTGCATTTTAAATGCAAAGATGTTAAATTCCTCTTCCATCTTTTGGTAGAGACTATGAACAGCAAAATCCCATTCTTTTCATTAGTGATGTTGATTGTAGCAGCTATTGATAGTATTCGGACTTTGCCTACCACTGCTTTTTTTGGCAGCTCTCTTATTTTCTACTATTTTTTGTCATCTGTTCTCTTTTTATTTCCAGTGGCGTTGATTTCAGCAGAGTTTGCATCCAGAAATTCTGAGGAAGGAGGGATCTTTAACTGGATCCGACAAGCTTTTGGAGACCGCATCGGTGTTCTTGCTGTGTGGCTTCAGTGGATCAATACAATGGTCTGGTATCCAACAATACTTTTGTTTATTTCCGGAACAACAACTTATCTCGTCAACGCTTCTTTCGCGGGAAATAAAATGTATCTGCTTATAAGCTCTTTAGCGACTTTTTGGATTCTTACATTCCTGAACCTAAAGGGCATCCAAGTATCCGTGAAAATCAATTCTCTTTGTGGGCTGATTGGCACTTTGCTCCCGATGGGGATACTGATCATTTTAGGAATATGTTGGATTCTCTCTGGAAATTCTTGCGTAGTTTCTTTTTCATGGAAAGATTTAATTCCTTCTACAACCTTTCTCAATAGCAGCAACGCAATCGTAACAATCATGGCCTCATTTTTAGGAATGGAGCTAGCAGGGGTTCATGTTAGAGACATCCATAACCCTCAAAAGAATTTCCCTATCGCTATCGGATATTCGGTTTTGATTCTCTTAACAACTTTGGTTTTAGGATCTCTTTCTATTGCAGTTGTTGTGCCACAAGAAGATATCCGTTTTGTCGATGGGGTAATGCAGACATTCACCCTGTTTCTATCCACATTCAAACTTACTTTTTTGGTTCCTCTGCTTGCTTTTCTAATTATTTTAGGTAGCACAGGAGGCTCCGTAAATTGGCTTTTATCTCCCGCAAAAGGTCTTATGCAGGCTGCGGAAAAAGGATTCCTTCCAGTCTATTTCCTGCATAAAAATCGGAATGGTGTTGCTTACAGGATTCTCATTCTGCAAGCAATTGTTGTTTCAATTTTTTGTTGTGCTATGCATTTTGTGCAAAGCGCCAATACCTATTATTGGTTTTTAATGGCGCTCAGTACGGGGCTATATATGCTAATGTATATCCTGTTGTTTCTTGCAGCCTTGAAATTAAAAAGACCCGACTCAGGATATAAAATTCCGAAGGGAATACGGACAGGATCTTGCATTGCAGGTTTAGTCGCATGTGTCATGACTATCATCGTAGGATTTCAGCCTGCGCCAGGCACTGTCGTTGACAATAAAATCACTTATTCGTTGATAGTGATCACTGGCTTTTTTCTCATGCTCTTGCCTGTGCCGATTCTTTGGCAGTACAAAAGAAAGAGATCTCAGATTTTGGTTGAATAACTGTTATACAGAAGTTGATTCAGGAATCGGCTTCGGTATAATTGTTTTGGCTTGCATTTGCACTGGTCTAATCTTTGACCGCATCGCCAACATGCAGTAACCGTTCTCTCTTCTTTCTTTTGCAAAAATGAAACTTCTACCTGAGAAGTTAAGATAGTTAATGAAAAAGCGACAAGTAGATATTTCATAAGACCTCCATTTAGAAAAAAATGAATCGTACTATACTGCGCTCGGCCTGAAACTTTGATTTTGAGCCGCGCGAAAACTCGCTAGAATCGACGATCGTAAACTGGTCAATATTAGAAATATG
>JANPFC010000030.1:0-17552 GCA_031423235.1 Chlamydiota bacterium
AATTTCAATGTGAAGCTATTGCGAGATGGGCTGCGTCGATTTAAAATTTAATCCTTCTCTGTGGGCTCTGTGCCCTCTAGCGAACCCTGTTCGCGGGTGGTAAAAAAATATTTTTCGATTCTTGAACTTTTTTCGGTATAACTCAAAGACGCAAAGATGAAAATAGAATCTGCACTTTCTTTGCGTCTCCGCGTCTTTGCGTTTAAATGATTACGCCAAACAGATTTTTAGGGTCTGGCGTAGAGGGAACCATATCCAATTTATGCCCCAGGTGGTACTCCTCAGTCAGTTGATGGACGAGCCTTAAAATGCTGTAATCTTCAATGCCAAATCCGACAGAGTCAAAAAGGGTGATCTCATCATCCGCCTCGCGCCCCTTTTTCTTGCCGGTGACTAGCTCCCAGATCTCCGCATATACTTTAGCGTCCTTCGCCTGCTGGATCTCCCCTTCAACTTTCGTTTGCTCCAGGAATTCTACGACTATCTTACACCGTTCCAATAACGAGGCCTCCAATTCAGTCTTGCCTGGAGTATCCCCGCCGATCTTATTCAGATGGCACCCGTTCTTCACCCAGCCCGACTCCACGATTTTGTGGCGCCCTTTCTGAGCTGTAGCGGTTGTCACAATATCGCATTTCTCAACGATCGTGCGCCCATCTTGGCATGGATGCATTCTGAGGCGGTATGGCTTTAGATTAGCCTCAAATTTCTCCATCGCTAGCGGATCGGTATCGAAATAATAAATCTCATGCATATCAAGAGCAAAATGGTGGGCCAAAACCTGGAATTCACTCTGCGCGCCGCAGCCAATGATCCCGAAAGTCTTCGCATTCTTTCTCGCAAGATATTGCGATACCATGGCAGATGTAGCTGCAGTCCGCAAAGCCGTTAATACGGTCATCTCTGAAATCAACACTGGATAGCCAGTCTCGACCAATGAAAGCTGGCCCGTAGCGACAACGGTCTGTTTTGCATGCCTTGTATTGTTCGGATGTCCGTTGACATACTTGAACGAGTAGTATTCTTTGTCAGAAATCGGCATCAGCTCAATCACACCGCCCGGAACATGGGTTGCATGACGGGGCGATTTCTGAAACTCATCCCAGCGGGAATAATCGCTTTTCAGCTGATCGATGAGTTTTAGGAAAAAGGTCTTTAAAGTGACCTTTTTCAGCAATTGATTGATATCCTCAACAGTGACTACCCTGACCATTCGCACCTCATCTTCGGTATAATTCAGGGTCCAATATAAATCCACACCCCAAATTTCACACAATACATGTAGTAAAATGTATTTTTAAAGTGCAATTAAACACAAAAATCAATATAATTACAAAAACAAAAAGAAGAAAACATAATGTCGTCCCATTATTTAATCCCAGAAAAGCCATTTCAAACGTATTACGACCATCATTTCAAAGCGGACGAATCGAATATCAAGCATCTTGAGGATCAATTTCTCATCAAATGCAGCAGAGGCTTGCATCAATTAATATACCGCTTTACCGAGTCTCCAAATTTTGGAAAAATGAGTGAACGATTAAGGCAAAAAGGGTTCGAAATTCTTTTCCGCAAAAACAGAGAAAACAGCCCTGCAGAATTTAGAAAGGCCTTTTTGGACGCATGCGAAAGCGGATGTGCAGAGATGGTCTATCATTTTACCCATTTCCGCCAATTCGACACTCTCGCCGGAGGTGCGCTTTCAGAAGGATTAAAACTAGCAGTCCTCGGTTTCAATCAGAGCGGCGCTTCTCAAAAAGAGAGATTCTCAAGGGTCATAGAAGAGATCACGTGCTCTCCCAGATGCGAGGATCTCTCTGATGAAGAATTAAGATCAGTGAGTCCCGTCAGCCCACTAGCTCGAGAGAGATGTATCGTTATCACGACCACTAGGGAGACTCTGAAGCAACTTGCTTTAATATATACACAAACTACCTGAAGAATCGGCTTTTTGGCGGGATTGAAAGCTGCCGACAAATCGACTAAAAAAAAGGGAGCCGTATTGGGAATACTGTCCCCTTTTTTTTAGTCGATTTTCGGCGCTTTGAACCCGCCCAAAAACCGATTCTTCAGGTAGTTTGTGTATACCAACAAGCCTCTCCTTCCCCCTAAAGATTCCGATCATTCCTCCCAAATGGAAGAATGAATAGAGCAGTGTCCCCCATCCGTTCCTACGATGACTTTCGTCGTCCCCTTGGCGTTGTAGCGCTTCAACCGCTCAATAAAAAGGGCATCATCGCGATTGGAAAGGATCTCGTCTGGAACTTCAAAATATAAGGTGATGTGCAGGGAGAGGTTTTCCAGGTTTTTAAGTGAGTCGATAGGCCGCAACCCATTTTCCCGATATCTACGGGCAAGTGTTTCTAAATAGATCGACGAGCCCCTTAGATCGATCAGCTCTTCAACCGATTTAAAGGGTGCATCGAGAATCACCCGTCCATTTTGAATCGCTTTTAGGATCGCTCCCTTTTCTTTAGCAAAAATGCCGATCTCCGCCAGTTTTTTGTCATAGCGCGAGGTATTGAGCACGCTAATCACATTGATGGCCGCTGCACCGCCAGCCGAAAAGCCGTACAGATCGACCTGATCCAACCCTCTATCGATGACATAGAGCTTAAGGACATAAAGCGCTGGGAGCAGCTCTCGAATGGTCCCGTAAGAAACCGCCTCTGGATCCTGATCAATAAAGTCGTGATCGGGGAAATTAAAGCCTACGAGGGTTTCCTCTACATGCCCATTCAAAGATTCGATGATCCGATAATTGGCCCCGCTGCCGTGAAAACAGATCATAGTTTTCGAGGATTTACCTGGAATCGTGGTCAGGTGTAAATCGTAATTAAACGGGGGATTTTCCATGGAAGCCAGACCAAGTAGGGGTGTGATTAGCAAACTATAAAGCCAATTTTTCATCTCCCTATCTTACCATGAGCTCTCCAAATCGACAAAATCCTTTTCCATAGCAGTGCCGATTTTGTGTATACTGAATTTATATGGAACGATTGATTCTTCAGCCCGCTCTGACGCCATCTATTACAGAGATCTATTTCGGAATGGATCATCTGGTTCAAGTTTGCCATGCTATTTCGAAGCGCGGCGCGATCTTGGCCGATGGAGCAATAGCCAAAACGCACGGTGCTTTGATCCAAAAAGCTCTTCAGTATGACCTCATTTCCGTTCCCGCTCAAAAGACAAGAGAAGCAAAACAGATTCTTGAAGACGAGCTTTTGAAGCGTAAGCTGGGAAGAGATTCGGTGATTGTGGGGATGGGGGGAGGGGTGACGACCGATCTCGTTGCTTTTACCGCCTCCACCTACATGCGGGGCGTACCTCTCGTCCTGATTCCAACTACTTTGCTTGGAATGGTCGATGCTTCTATCGGGGGAAAGACGGGCGTCGACACCCCTTATGGGAAAAACCTCGTCGGATCGTTCTATTTGCCAAAAGCGATCTTCATTGAACCAGAGCTGCTCAAATCGCTTCCTGAAAAAGAGATGAAAAACGGCCTCAGCGAAATTCTAAAATATGGGCTCATCGAGGATGCGGGGATTTGGGAAAAATGCGCCCACTGGAAGGAAGAGCTCCCATTTCTCATTCGTGCATCGATTGGCTGCAAAGTGAAAGTGGTGGGACAAGATTTCGAGGAGAAAACAGGCTTAAGGCGTGTGCTCAATTTCGGCCACACGGTGGGACACGCATTGGAATTCCTCTCCCATTACGAAATGGCGCATGGCGAGGCGGTCGCCCTCGGCTGCATGGCTGAATGCTATTTAAGCCATATTTTAGGTTATCTGTCAGCTGATGCGCTCGAGAAGATTTTAAGCTTGTATCGGAAATTAGGGTATGGTTTTAAGAAGGTGGACCCAGCGTTATTTCTCGAGGCGCTATCGATGGATAAAAAAGGGAAAGGGGGCGCTGCCCGCTTTGTCTTGATCGACCGGATCGGACACTGCGTCCCTTTCGATGGGGAATATTGCAGAGAGGTTCCCCGCAAAGAACTAGACCGATTAATTGAATGGATGAAACATGGCTAACGTAAGAATCAACCCAGGGAAACTCCACGGCGAAATCGCTATCCCCACCTCAAAATCCCACACCATCCGCGCCCTCCTTTTCGGCCTGATGGCAAAAGGGAAGAGCCGCATTCACCATCCGCTTCCTTCACCCGACACCTTTGCGATGCTCGACGCCGTCCGCTTTCTCGGGGCCAAAGTCGACATGGACAAGGAAGTTCTCGTCATAGAGGGGGTTGCTGGCAAACTCCACGCTGCGGAAGATGTCATTCAGTGCGGCAATTCAGGACAAGTTCTCCGCTTCATCGGCGCTCTGGCTGCCCTCTCGCCTAATTACACGGTTCTCACAGGCGATATGTCCATACGGCATAACCGGCCTGTTCTTCCCCTTCTGGATGGACTCACCCAGTTGGGCGCGCTGGCCGTCTCTACAAGGCTTGATGGGTTTGCTCCTATCATTGTGAAAGGGCCGACTAAAGGGGGCAAAGCAACCATTTCCGGCGAAGACTCGCAGCCCGTATCGGGCCTCCTGATCCTTGGCGCATTCGTCCCGCTCGAGCTCCATGTAACAAAACCTGGAGAAACGCCGTGGATCAACCTCACTCTCAGCTGGTTTGACCGGTTAGGAATTCAGTATGAAAACAAGAATTTCGAGCATTACAAAATGAAAGGGAAATCTCAGCTTAAAGAGTTCGAATACATCGTCCCGGGCGATTTCAGCTCCGCTGCATTTCCAATAGCCGCTGCACTTGTCACTCATTCAGAAGTGACCTTGCACAACATCGATATGAAAGATGTGCAAGGAGATAAAGCGATTATTCCTGCCCTCGAGTCCATGGGCGCCCAGTTTGAAAGCCACGGCTCCAAATTGCACGTGAAAAAAACGCAAACCCTTAAAGGGACCCGCATCGATGTCAATGACTTCGTCGATGCTCTTCCGATCTTGGCCGTAATCGGCTGTTTTGCGAGCGGCAAAACGGAAATCGTCAACGCCGCTATCGCTCGCGAAAAAGAATCGGATCGGATCCACTGCATCGCTACCGAATTGAAGAAAATGGGAGCCGACATCGAAGAAAAACCGGACGGCCTCATCATCCGGCCAGCCAGACTGCATGGTTCGCATGAACTTCAGTCCCACCATGACCACAGACTCGCCATGGCCCTCTCGGTTGCTGCCTTGGGAGCGCACGGCGATAGCATCATCCACGGCGTCGACTGCGTCGCGAAAAGCTATCCTACCTTCTTCCAAGATCTCTTTCATTTGGGTGCTGCACTGGAAGTGAAATGAATCTGATTCTCTTTGGATTCAAAGCTTCGGGCAAAACCCATTTTGGCAAGCTTCTTGCAATGAAGATGCACCGCCCATTTATCGATACCGATGATCTGATTCTAGAACTCTATGCCAAAGAGAGCGGAAAGAGGCGCACGATGCGGGAGATCTATGCTGAACTTGGCCAAGATCAGTTCCGCGCCTTTGAAACAAGCGCCCTTCATCTTTTAAAACATATCGCAGATTCGATTATTTCTTTGGGCGGCGGGGCCGTGTTGAATCCAGAGAATGTAGAATTCCTGCAAACAGTTGGCACAATGGTTTATCTGAAAACCTCTCCTGAAAAGCTAAAGGAGCGGATTTTCAAAAATGAACTCCCATCATTTCTAGACCCGAAGGATCCGGAAGGCTCGTTTTACAGAATGGTACAGGAAAGAGACCCGATCTATAGATCGATTCCAGCTCTAACTGTTGATACAGATGCGCTAGATGAGGCAGGCGTTCTTGCCGCCCTCAACTCCATCCTGATTTTCTAAAGAACAACGCAAAGAGTTTAATAATTCCCTTTGCGTCTTTGCGTTAAATTTTCTACTCTAGAGAATATTATGCAGATCGACCGTGTAGCTCTTCGGATGCAAGAAGTATGGGGAGTATCTCCTCCTTAAGAAATAGAGCGTAGAATACTCGCTCCCTTTAATTGCCGATGAGATCGTAAACCGGTCCCACCATCCAGGAAACTCATTGAATGGATGGAAGTTTGTAAGGAGTTCCGCCACAACTACCTCTGCTTGCTGCATAAGGAGCTGTAAGCAATCTTTATAGAAAACGGTGAAAGGGAAGCCGCCCGATGTTGATGGATAATAGGTGCACCATATTTCTTGATTCGTATCCACAAATAGAGATCCAGGATTGAAGCTCTGTCCATTGATTAGGCCAAGAATCTGATTCAGCTCTAAACTCTGCTGCGAGGTGAAAATCCGAATCGCGCCGCCATTTGTTGTCAGGATACCGTTTAAACCCAAACTAAAGACTCCTCCTCCGAAAAAAGGGCGTGGGAAATTGGCGTCAACAACAATGTTGATATTACCTGCCCCAAGATTCTGAATGATCGAGTTCACTGCGATCGAATTTCCCGATATGAGGGTGAGATCGGAATTGCCTAAAGCGCCTACTGAAATCGTCACCTCTACGCCAGGCAAGCTAAATAGATTGATGTCGGTTAGAGCAGTGATATTAATCGCTCCGCCAAGCGTTGAGATGATTGACTCTGAGGTCGCGCTGTATAGGTTAACCACCCCATCGGCTTGAACGTTAATTGAGTTGGTAGGAAGAGTCCCGTAAGTACCAATTAACCCTGGCGCGCCAGCGACTGTCATGCTGGGAAGAGAGTTGATGTCTCCATTGTTAATGATATTGACATACACATTCCCATTGCCGCCCACCATTGTTGTCGGATCGCCGGTATATACTCCCGCATAGGCTCCTGGCGCATTCCCTCCGATGAAATCCAGGTGATGCGTAGTAACCCTAAGATCTCCCGTTCCCCCAACTGTCGCAGCTCCAATCCCCGCATATGCCATGTCTGCCTGCAATATAATAATTGTCGCTGCGTTAACGGTAGCTGATCCCATCTGGGACTCAATCACAGCATGGGATCCGAGAGTCGTCCCGCCAGTAAGAAAAATGGCATCCGTATTCACAGTTAAAGAATTGGCTGTATCAACGATGATTCCAGCGAAATTATTCGACATGCCGTTTCCGCCCCTGATGGAGATGCCTCCTGGAGCATTCAATAGAAGATCGCCAGCGGCAGTAACCATTGCTACCCCAAAAACGGCTGTAGGATCGAAAGATCCAATAATAGATATGAATGCGGTATTTACGGTCACATTCCCGGAGCTGCCAAAGTTAGTTGATGTACCTATAACTGCAGGATTACTTTCGTTGCTTCGCACTGTCATTCCAAAATTAGGATCAGTTGCAACCGTTACAGGTCCAGTGCATCCATTAATAATCCCAATCACGGCGGCATTACCAATACCGCCCGAACCAATTCCACTATTCATTGAGATATCTTCTGCTATCACAGACACAGAACCGACCTTTGGCACAAATGGCATGGTTTCATTCTGAGCGGCAATCGCAGCATTCCCATCTCCAGCCCCCCCCGTTGTTGATCCACCTGTAATCGTTAGGGTTCCCAACGCAGTCACATTAATGTCCCCTCCTTCGCGAGCCGTAATTACAGCGCTAGAAGATCCTGTGCCGTCGCCGCCAATAAGGGTCACCAGATTGCCGCTAATTGTGATATTCCCTTCGTTTATCGTGTAAATTTGAGCTTCTGCATCACTAACAAAACTCGATCCAGCCGTTATATCGATATTTCCTGTGGCACGAATATTGATGTCTGAGTAGGCAATAATCAGAGCCGGACTAGTTGCTGCCGCTGAGGTCCCTTGCAAGAGCAAACTTCCTGTTGTGATATCCACGGATCCTGCAGTTGCTGGCGCAGTTCCAGCATTGATCCCATTTGGAGCTAATATTGATGGGTAAACAGAAAAAGAGGTTGGAGAGGTCACCTTGACTTGTCCTGAAGCGACTGAGATCTGAGATTGAGAAGTAGAGGCCACTCCGAGGTTTCCGATTTCCACAATTGGAGCATTAATTTCAACGACAATAGTCGTAGCAGGAACTAAAGCTGATGAAGACACAATTCTATTCTGAATGGAAATAAAACCGTCGGCTGCAAGAGTCAATTTTGTTCCCGAGGCCCAAGTGATTGTATCCAGCATCCCATTTCCTACAAAAGTGATCGAGCCAGCTCCCGCACTTCCTGAGGTCGTAGCGTTAATCGTCACATCATTCATCATCAAATTCAGAGCGATGTCGGCTGGATCGATATTTGCGGCTGCTAAAACGCCAAAACCATACGTTAATGGCTGCGGCGGCGGAACAGTCGTGGTAACGCCCACAGTGGTCCCTCCGGTTGCAATCGTCACAACGCAAGGATCAAGAAGGAGCGTCCCCGCTTTTCCAAAATAGGCGCTTGTGTCAACAGCTGCCTTTGCAACAAGAGATTTCGGGCTCGAAATTTCGACAAAACCGCCATCTCCGCCCTGTACTCCCCCTTTTGCGGTGATCGATCCGTAAGCGGCATTTACATCAGATCCCCAAACAATCACCCTTCCGCCATTGCCTTGGGCTGTTGCATCAGCATGAATCTCAACATCGTTGCCCACATAAGTGTATTCAGAGTTGATCACATCGGGATTCTGACCTTGGAAATCGCCGCCAATGAGAATCGTTCCCCCTTGGTTTTCTCCAGACACATCGAGATTCGCCTCATCGATGAGAGAAATTCTTTGGCCGAGAAGACGAATCTCGCCCCCATTTGCATGCAGAGATCCTGACACTTGAGCAAGACCCTCTTCTGCGACGAGAAAAATCTCCCCTCCGATCTCTTGTGTCCCGAGCGCATCAATTCCACCAGAATGGTTGATCGCATAGGCGTAGAGATTTCCATCCGCCTTCAGCTCGGCTCGCAATGCTGAAATCGTTCCTGAGTTCTCAATTCCGCATCCTTCATAAAGAGCCTCTTCGCTGAGGCGGATAAAGAGTTTTTCTTTGGCGTTTGGGTGATAATAGATTTCCTTTGCCGCTCCAATTAAAGCAGACCCATTGCTAGCTTCAATTTTCCCATGGTTCTCCACTCTCTGGGAAAGGAGAACAATATCGCCATCTCTTCCGACGATGGTGCCTTCATTCACTATGGATGAGCTCGAATCGCCAGCAAAATGGAAATTCCCAATTAGATCGAGTGTCGAAGCGATAAAAGAGCCGGTATCGAGATAAGCATCTTTCCCAACAAGAACTCCATTTGGATTGATCAGAATAATTTGCCCATTTGACTCCAAACGGCCGAAAAGATTGGATGGGTTTAAGGACAGGACTCGATTTAGAGCGACTGATGTTTGATCTTTCTGGAGGAAACGGACTGTCTCGTCAGCTCTAATGGAGAAATCGTCCCAATGAAGTTCCGCGTAGGCTCCCGAATGGATTTCAGCAAGCAGATTATCATAGTGGATCTCGACAGTTCCCTCATGAATAATCGGAGATGTCGGCAAAGAATAAGAAGTTCCGCAAAGCAGCAACCCAATAACTAATTTTCTCGAGAGCATAACAAGACCCTTCCGTGTGTGGAAAATCTCATCATAAATTTCTTGAGTGGTTTTTTACAAATGAATCCACGCGAGAGCTTCGATATCCGATGTATTGATCGGGCCGGATAAGATACACCGAAGGCTTTACAACTCCGTAAATCTTAAACGCCCTCTCATCTTGAATCTCCACAGAAACAGTCCCTTCTATCTCGACACTCTTGGCTCCAAAAAAAAGGATGTGGGGCAATGTCGTTTTTCTCATGATCGAGTAGAGATCGGTATTTCCAACCGGCGCGTTCGGAGCTCTTGTTCCCGCCTTGGGGCCTTTGGAAAATGTTCCCGATTCATGGACAATTGAACTCTTTGGATACCGAATGGATATTTGCGCAATCGCCCGGGCGAGACGGCCTCCGAGTTTGGGTATTGCGAACCGTATCCACAAATTGCGCAAGAAAACCAAGAATGGATTGCGAAGCGTTCCAACGCGAGTAAAGAGCTTGGTCGCCTTCACCAAACTATGTCCCCAAGCGCGCCTCTCGGATGAGTAGGTGTCAAGCACCCCCTCTCTTCCTAAAGCGAGCTTCCAGCCTAAGTTGTAAGCATCTTGCAAACCAGAATTCATCCCCTGTCCGCCCACAGGACTGTGGATATGGGCCGCATCGCCGGCGAGAAAAACCCGCCCCTTCCGATAACTGCTCACCAAACGGCTGTTGATATGAAAATTTGCTGTCCAAAGGGGGTTCGAAACAACCACGCCGGGTCCGACAGACTTATTTACTTTCTCTTGCACATCTTTGAGATTTGGATCCCCTTCGAGAACTCGATCGAGTTGAAATACCAGCCGGAACCGGTTTTTCCCCGGCATTGGAATAACTCCTAAGATTCCTTCGGGATTTAAGAACGCAAAAAACTCATCATGGGGATATTTCCAAGCAAGCTCAACATCGGCTAATGAAAAAGCGGTGGGAAAAGCATCTCCCTCAAACTTGAAGTCGAGGAGTTTTCTCGTGAGGCTGTGCGCGCCGTCGCAACCCACCACCCATTTCGCTTTGATATTCTCTTTGCCCCGAACAGAAACCGTTGCGAACTCTTCATCTTGGGAAAGATCAACAAACTCGCTTTCCCCTTCAATTTTTACCCCGAAAGAGGTCAAATAGTCGGTTAAGATTTTCTCTGTTTCAGTCTGCTCGAGGCTCAAAATGAACGGATATGGGGATTCTAGCGAATCAAATGGGAGATGGGCGAGTCTTTTCTGGGAGGAAAACGGATTCGCCGCATGGATTTTCAGCCCCTTGACAAGAAACCTGTCAATGATCCCCAAGTGGTCGAAGATCTCCAGTGTACGCGGCTGAATGGCGAGCGCTCTCGATTTATCGAGCGGAGCAGAGTTCTTTTCGATAATCCGGCATGACAAGCCAAAGCGGGCAGCTTCTGCCGCCATCAATAATCCCGTAGGCCCGGCCCCTATCACTAATACATCGATCATAATTCCCATTTAAAGAACAAAAGGTGAAAAAAACAAGTCGGAATTCTATAATGAAAATTATGGCAGCTAATTTTTTTGGTCAGCTCTTTCGGATTACTACATTCGGCGAATCGCACGGAACTGCAATTGGCGTGGTCATAGACGGCTGTCCAGCCGGTTTACAGATCACGAAAGAAGAGATCGATCAAGAGCTGAGTGTTCGCCAGCCAGGGAAAAACCCCTACACCTCGCCGCGGGCCGAAAAAGATGAGTGCCAAATCCTCTCTGGCGTGTTCGAAGGGAAGACGACCGGCGCTCCCATTGCCATCGTCATCTGGAACAAAGATGCCGACTCGACTAAATACGAGCCGATCAAAAACCTCCTCCGCCCAGGCCACGCAAACTTCACCTACCTGCAAAAGTATGGCATATTCGACTACCGCGGCGGCGGAAGATCATCCGCGCGCGAAACAGCGGCTCGGGTAGCTGCCGGCGCAATTGCAAAAAAACTTCTGGCCCATTTCAACATCGAAATGTGTGCGTTTGTAGCTGAGATTGGAGGAATCGCAATTGCTGAACCCAACTTGGACTCGCTCCCTAAGCTTAAGAAAAAAATACTCGCAAATCCTCTCTTCTGCCCAGATGGAAAAGCGGCTGAGAAAATGATGAAAGAGATCGAGAAGGCAAAAGATGAAGGAGACTCCCTCGGCGGTATTTTGCAGTGCGCAGTGACCCATCTTCCCGTAGGACTAGGAGATCCCGTCTACGGCAAACTGGAGGCCAATCTCGCATCGGCCATGCTCTCTCTTCCTGCGACGAAAGGATTTGAGATCGGATCGGGCTTTGCGGCAGCTAGGATGAAAGGCTCAGAGCATAACGACGCCTTCGATGTGGATGAAAATGGACAGATCACCACCACGACCAACTTCGCCGGCGGCACCCTCGGCGGCATCACGACAGGCCTCCCCCTAACTTTCCGCGTCGCATTCAAACCCACGTCCAGTATTAAAAAGACCCAAAAAACGGTCGATCTCAAAGGGAAGAAGAAGCCCTTCAATTTACCAGAAGGATCAAGACACGATCCGTGTGTTGCAATCCGCGCAGTCCCCATCATCGAAGCGATGACGGCCCTCGTCCTTGCCGACGCAATCCTCATGAGCCGCGCCTCAAAACTATAATGAATCTTTACTTATTTCACTGCCGTCTATAAACTTTTTTTTAAAAATATCGAGAGACCATGACACAAGTCATAATTGCTGCATTTCCTGTGGAATCGAGATTTGTTCCCAGTTGTTTGGAATGCCTTATAGATAAAAAAGTGGCTGGGATCGCTCTCAACCTTCTTGAAAGATTGGTCGATTGGATCTGTTCTTGGATCTATTGTCCGTATAACAGCCTTTATCAAGCCAAGCTCTCCCGCGTTCATCGATTCAGCGATGAGATAACAACACTCTTAGACAGCACTAAACAAGCTATTGCCCGCATTGAGTTCGACTGGAAAAATGATTACATCTCTCTCCATGACAAAAGGGTGGTTTTCAATCAAATCCCGAATGTTGAAATCGTTTTCTCTAGCCAATCGTTCACCGATTATGTGGTCGTAAAAGATGATGAAAATAGGAGGCCTGGCTGGTATAAAATTGTAGAGCAGGAAGCCCCGCGTCCTGGCAATCTAATCCCGATGGAAAAATTTTGGATGGTCAATACGAATCAATTGCACCAGTTCGCAAGAGGAACCGATCCTATCTACTTAGCTGAGCAGCTTGCTTACTAAGGGCATCTACAAATTGATCCACTTCCTCAACCGTGTTGTATATACCGAATGAGGCGCGTGCTGCAGCTGTAAGGCCGAACTTTCTCAATAGAGGCTGTGCGCAGAGATGGCCTGAGCGGATCGCAATATTCTCCAAATCCAGTAGCGTCGATAAATCGAGTGGATGGACCCCCTCGATATGGAATGTAATGATCGGCCCTTTTTCTGGGGCTGTGCCGATGATTTTCAGATTTGGGATTTCTAAGAGCCTCTTTGTAGCATAAGGAAGCAGAAGATCTGGCTTCCGATTCGCTTCTATGAATTCTAGAGCCGCCTTCAATGCGATCACCGGCCCAATAATGGGGGTACCCGCTTCAAAACGGAGCGGAGCTGACTGGTAAGTTGTCCCCTCTAAATCGACCCTTTCGATCATATCGCCGCCGCCCTGAATCGGGGGCATCGATTCGAGGAGCTCCTTCTTGCCAAAAAGAACGCCAACGCCCGTAGGTCCGTAGCATTTGTGGCCTGAGAATGCGTAGAAGTCGCAATGGAGAGTTTGCACATCGATCTTCATGTGGGGAGCAGCCTGCGCTCCATCAACCATAAACTTGGCGCCTACAGCGTGAGCAGCTCTCCCAATCTCTCCAATTGGATTAATGGTCCCGGTTACATTCGAAACGTGGGCAAGCGCCACTATTTTTGTTTGCGGAGTGATCCACCCTTTCCACTGTAAAACGCCTCGCTCGTCAATCGGAATGAAGCGTAGCGTTGCGCCCGTTTGTTTAGCAACCATTTGCCAAGGGACGAGATTCGAGTGGTGTTCCATTTCAGAAATAAGAATTTCATCGCCCGGCTTCAAATACGTTCTGCCGTAACTCTGGGCAACTAAGTTGATCGCGTCGGTCGTGCCGCGAGTGAAAACGATCTCTTCCGGCATCGCATTGAGAAAACGGGCAGCTGTCAGACGCGTTTCGTGATATTGTTCGCTGGCTCTAATGGCCGATTGGTAGATGGCCCTATGGACGGTTGCGTAGTCTTCGGAGTAGAATTTCGTCAGCGCATCGATCACGCATCGCGGTTTATGAGCCGTTGCTGCGCTATCGAGATAAATCAGACGGGGATGCTTTTGAAAAATGGGGAACTCATCGCGCATGGTCGAGGATCTCCTTGCAAAACCCTCCAATCAGCCACTCTCTTGCCTGCTCCAGCCCCAGGCCGCGCGAGCGGAGATAAAAGAGAGCCTCAACATCAAGCTGTCCGAATGTTGCGCCGTGCGATGCTTTCACATCATCGGCAAAAACCTCTAAGTTGGGCTTCGCATTGGCCGACGCTTCATCGCTTAAGATCAAATTATTGTTGAGCTGGTACGCTTCCGTTTTTTGCGCGATCGGATGGACGTGGATTTTTCCTTCGAAGGAGTAGCGGCTCTTATCTTTCACTACGCTTTTGAAATGCTGTCTAGAGCGGGTATGAGGAGCTGCGTGTTCAATCTGGGCATGAATATGGGACTCTCCATCGCCATCTAGTCTTGCAAGGCCGTAGATTTCCGCTTCGCTATTTTCCTCTGCAAGCTCTGTCTTGATCGAGGTACGCAGCTTTTTCCCAAGCAAAACAGTTTTCATTTTGCTGTCTCTTTTCAATGTAGCCCTTATAGCCTGAAAATGCCCCTCAGCCTCGTCGATAAATGAGAGTTCGGCGCCGCTATCCAATACGAAATCGATCGCGCTATTTGAAAATCCGCTGGTACCAACCGAGGTTTGCTTAAGACTTAACTGAGCCCCCCGGCCTAAATAGATATGGAGGCGAGGACTGACCATCTCATCCGAGGTATGGACTTGAACCAGTTGTAAAGCGGCTTTACATTTAGGCGGAACGTAAAGAAAAACGCCCCTTCCCTGAAATGCGCCATTCAATACCGCAAAGGGATCCGTTTCCTGCTTCATCAGCAACGCGTATCTATTCTGCAAAAAGAGGCCGTAAGAGCGGACAGCGCTTTCAAGAGGAAGGCAAACCAAAGGGCTTGGCACTTGCGATACCGTCTCTTCAAAATACCCATCGACAAAGACGATCCCTTCTACCGCTTCCATCAAAACAGGTTTTCTGCCAGCCGGCGTTGGAAATACCAGTTTTTTAGTTAGATACTGGAATGCTTCCTGTTTCGCCTTAGGCAAACCGATTTCTTCAAAACGGTCCCACCCCTTCTTTCTATAGCCAACAAGAGGATCTTTTGGATCGAGTAGATCTGTCCAATAGGTACTAAGCATAGCCTTTCTCTTCTAGCTCAAGGGCCAGTTCCGGTCCACCGGTGCGAACAATCTGTCCTTCAGCGAGAACATGGACGAAGTCAGGTTTGATGTAGTCGAGGAGTCTCTGATAGTGAGTGATGATCAATAGCCCATTATCAGTTCTTCGCATTGCGTTAACGCCCTTAGCGACGATCCGCATCGCATCGATATCAAGGCCTGAGTCGGTTTCATCCAAAATCGCCATGTCGGGATCAAAAAGAGCCATCTGGAGAATTTCATTCCGCTTCTTTTCGCCGCCCGAGAACCCTTCATTGATATTTCGATCGAGGAATTCAGCCCGAATTTCAAGCTCTTCCATTTTCTCTTCGATATTTCCCGCTTTCCCTTGAGCTTTCATCGCAGCTTCGAGAAACTGTCTGTTTGTCACGCCGTTGATTTCAAGCGGATACTGGAAACTCATAAAGAGGCCGCTGCGAGCACGCTCTTCTGGATCCATGTCGAGCAAATCCTGCCCCTTGAACCAAACTTCGCCGCTCGTCACTTCATAAGCTGGATGCCCTGCTAAAATTTTGGCAAGGGTTGATTTCCCTGCGCCATTTGGACCCATGATCGCATGGATCTGGCCTCTCTCAATGAGCAGGTTCAGCCCTTTCAAGATCGGCTTCCCATCAACGTTTGCGCAAAGATTTTTGATTTCTAACATTTCATCCAACCGAGTTTTCGAGTTTTAGGGCTAATAATTTCTGGGCTTCCTGTGCAAATTCAAGAGGAAGCTCTTTGATCACATCCTTGCAAAACCCGTTTACGATTAAATTGATCGCATCTTCTCTTGAGATGCCTCGGCTTTGCAGGTAAAAAATCTGTTCTTCATTCATTTTCGAAGTCGACGCTTCATGCTCTATATGGGCAGTGCTGTTCGCAGCCTCAATATAGGGGAACGTATTGGCTGAACACTTGTTGCCGACGAGCATCGAGTCGCACTGCGTGTAGTTTCTTGCACCGGTCGCCTTCGGGATCATTTTCACAAGGCCCCGGTAGCTATTGTGCGATTCATCAGCTGAGATCCCCTTCGAGATGATGGTCGAGCGGGTGTTCTTGCCAATATGGATCATTTTCGTTCCGGTATCGGCCTGCATTTTCCCATTCGTCAATGCGACGGAGTAAAATTCGCCAACCGAACGGTCCCCTTTCAAGATGCAGCTCGGGTATTTCCACGTGATCGCAGCGCCCACTTCGACTTGCGTCCAAGAGATTTTTGCATCCTCAAGAGCAAGGCCCCGCTTCGTCACAAAATTAAAAATGCCGCCTTTGCCCGTTTTCGGGTCGCCAGCGTACCAGTTTTGCACCGTTGAGTACTTGATTTCCGACCGGTCTTTAGCAATCAGTTCGACCACCGCTGCATGCAATTGATTCGTATCGAAGGCCGGCGCTGTGCACCCCTCCAAATAACTGACGTAGGAGCCCTCTTCGGCAATAATCAGAGTCCTTTCAAACTGGCCCGTCTCTTTCTCGTTGATCCTGAAGTAAGTAGAGAGCTCAATCGGGCATCTGACACCCTTCGGCACATAGACAAACGACCCATCGGAGAAAACAGCCGAATTGAGCGCCGCAAAGAAATTGTCGCCAATCGGGACTACAGTCCCCAGATACTCCTCTAGAAGTTCGGGGTATTTTTTCGCAGCCTCTGAGATCGAGCACAATACGACGCCAGCCTCGACCAACTGCTTTTGAAAGGTGACTCCAAGAGAAACGGAGTCGAAAACGACATCCATCGCCACGTTGGTCAGCCTCTTTTGCTCGTCCAACGGGATCCCCAGCCGCTCAAAGGTCTTCAAAATCTCCGGGTCGACCTCATTCAGGCTCTCAAGCTTCGGCTTGCTCTTAGGCTCAGCGTAGTAAGAGATTTCTTGATAATTGATCGGAGGGTATTTGACGTTCGGCCACGCGGGCTCTTCCATCTCTTGCCACTTCCGGAAAGCCTTAAGCCTAAATTTTAGCATGAATTCGGGTTCGCCCTTGCGCTCCGAAATCGCTCTGATCGTCTCTTCGCTCAAGCCTTTAGGAAAAACCTCGGACTCGATGGGCGTTACAAACCCGTATTTATATTCTGTGGTCATATGAATCGAGGGGATTTTACCCCATGTTCCCATTCAGCGTCAACCAATTAGAACCAAGCAATTGTTTAATACGCAAATAAACAATATAATTAACTATGAGGCTTTTATTATGAACAAACATCCATCACATGAACTTCCAATGAGATCTAAATTAGATATGCTGGATGATATAGTCCAAATTATTCATTACCTTCATACTGGCGAACGAAAACTAGCCGACCCCCTGATTGACGATCTCAAGATCCGCTCCATGTTCATGGATGAAAAGGTGCAGAGGGAAGTACTTATATTTTCGGAGCAGGTTCAATTTCAATATGCGTATGATCCCTGGCACAAAGTGACCCCCGACGTCCAAAAAGCCGCTGACAAGCTGATCAAGGATTTGGGGTTCTCGTGACTACTCCCCCGCCTAAAGGCCTTGAAGTTACCCACATTTTTCTACAGCCCAGGCCATATCTAAAAGCCGGAGCCATCCGCCCCAAAGGGTCTGCCAACCCGGATCCCCATCGGATTTTCGCCCAATAAAGCCCC
>JANPFC010000031.1:0-3923 GCA_031423235.1 Chlamydiota bacterium
AATTTCAATGTGAAGCTATTGCGAGATGGGCTGCGTCGATTTAAAATTTAATCCTTCTCTGTGGGCTCTGTGCCCTCTAGCGAACCCTGTTCGCGGGTGGTAAAAAAATATTTTTCGATTCTTGAACTTTTTTCGGTATAAAGGTCGTTAAAAACCCGAAACTATTAGTCGAGTAGCCAAAAAGAGGAAATAGTTGGAGAGCTAGTTATGGCTTGACGAATTCACATAGCAGGATAAGAAAAATAACTTTCTCTTTATCATGCCTATCCTTTTATCCTGTTAATTGGCTTTGCCATCCGAGAGATTGATTGTTCCGTTATCGATGTGGATAAGATGCCCCTCGTCTTTCGGAGCGTGCGGAGTTGTGATGAATACTTGGCCTAATTCATCCAATGAACTCCTGAGGAGCTTCTGCCTTGTGTCATCGAGGTGCTGGCCCAGATCGTCAAATCCCATGAGTGCAGGCGCGCCGATTCGCTTACATAGCCTTTCCCACTCAGCAAGCCTTAGAGCCGCGATAGCCGTTTTTTTCTGCCCTTCGCTCGCAAATAACCGAGCTGGCTTTCCATCGATCAGCACAGATAGATCGTCCCGGTGAGGCCCTGTCAGTGTAAGGCCAAGATCCATTTCGCGGGCTCGGTTTTTCTGAAGTTGCTGCAGGTAGTTTTTTGGAGCTGAGACTTGCAGTTGAAGTTCATGCGCCTCTTCTTTTAGAGTGAGTCTTCGGCTCTGCTTTTCTAGAGGGATTTTCAGTTCATCGACCATTTCCTTGCGCGCTTTGCCAATATACTCTGCCGATTGAGCCATTTCTATTTCCCAGCAATCGAGACTCTCTTTCGACCGACTCCTAAGTAGGCAGTTGCGCTGCTTCATAGCGCGCCAGTAGCGGGTGAGGTGATGGACGTAGAGGGGATCGCTTTGGGCCAGGTGGAGATTGAGGAAGCGGCGCCGCTCAGTCGGAGATCCGGCGATGAGCTCAATGTCGTAGGGAGTGTAGAGGACAGAGGGGAGAATCCCTAAGAGCGGATGGAAGGTTGGATAGGAATTGGCATCTAGCTGGACGCGCCGATTCTGCCCATCGAAGGAGATTTTCACCGTTTGGCATACGCCGTCGCAAACAATTTCTGCTTCGATAAAGAAAAATGACTCTCCTGAGCGGATGAGTTCAGAAAGCGATTGGCTCCGGAATGAGCGTCCCGTTGCTACGAGGTAAATCGCCTCGAGCATGTTGGTCTTGCCTTGGGCATTGTCGCCGTGCAAAATGTTGAGCTTTTCGCTAAAATGAACTTCCGCCTCAATGTAGTTGCGGAAGTTTCGTAAGTAGAGAGCTTTAAGATACACTTGCTTCTGCGGCTTCTTTGCGCGGCGCCGGAGCGTCATTGAGGCGCATCGGCATAATCACAAAGAGGGCTTGTGTTGAATCGGTGATCAGGCCTGGATTGTGTGGATCATTGAGTCCGAAACGGAACGTCTCGTCTTTGCTGTGGCGGAGGATGTCGAGGAAGAAGTAGGGATTGAACGCGATTTCCAATTTAGGTCCTGCGTAATCAACCGGCATGCTCACACGTCCCTCGCCAATATCGCTGCTCATTGCAGAGAGGAACAGTTGTCCCGTTTCGAAACTAAAACGGACCGAGCTGCTCGTTTCAGATGTAAAGAGAGAAATCTGTCTCAAAAGGGACATCAGCTCTTCCCGGTGGATCGAGAAGCTTTGGCCTAGTTTTGCTGGGATCACCCGCTCTACATCAGGGTACTGGCCTGAAAGCAATTTGGTAATGAGTGTCAAAGAACCGGACTCGAGGGCGATCTTGTCATGGGCAAGGCTTAAGTGGACTTGATTGTCGCTATCATCGAGCATTTTAGTCATCTCTTCGACCGCTTTCAGAGGAATTACATAAGTTCCAGTAATTGATGGGTCGATAGAGATCGGGGCAAATGTTTTCGCAAGGCGTTTGCCGTCGGTGCCGATAAAAGTCGCTTTTTGTCCTGCGATTTGGATTTGCACTCCGTTCAGCATATAGCGGCTGTCTTCGCGGGCTGCAGAGAAGGCTGTTTTTGAGAACATCTCTTTTAAGACAGCGCTTGTAAGGGAAATTTCTGGAGAGCCGGATAAGTCGGGAAGAGTGGGGAATTCGCCCTTATTCATCCCATTGATTTTGAATACAGAAGTGCCTGTAGTGATTTCGGCAACTTCATTCGTCGTCGTGCTGATTTTTACTTGCGGCGCTGTTAATTCGCGGACAAGCTGGAAAAATCTACGCGCTGGGAGTGCGATGGCCCCTTCTTCCACTACTTTTGCATCGACGTACATTCTCATGCTTACAGTAAGATCGGTGCCGCTCACGATCAATTGATCGTCGACAGCTTCGATGAGTACATTCGAAAGGATGGGAATTGCTGGTTTCGCAGCAACGATGCTTTGTATTTTTCCGATTAGGTTAACGAGATCGATTTTGGAAATGACCGCTTTCATAAGAACACACCTCACATTTCAAGCAAAAATAATGGATTATGCACCCAACTGTCAAGAACCGTTCTTGCCAAGAATTTTCAACGCCGCGAATCGCCTCAAAATAGTTGTGTGATTTTGTTAAATTGATGACCGTGTATAATCTTGTGAACAGAATTAAAAATAGGATTTAATTATGGGAATAGCACCAGTTCAAGCGGCCGCTCCGGCTGCAGCACCCGCTCCAATGGCCGCTGTTGCGGTTCAGGCAGCCCCGTTAGCTGCTGCAGTAGTCCAAGCGGCTGCGGCCATTTTCGGAGCTGCGCCAGTAGCGCAAGCCCCAATCGGACCATTTGCTATTCCTAACGCGGGTGGATAGGAGTTTTTCCGCAAAGACCGAATCGGTTATCCCAGTAAAAAGCTGTCCACTAACGATCAAATCCCAAATATGGGATAATGTCGCCTACATTCATTTCAAAATCGAAAATCTGAACTTATGTTCTTGCGGGAAGAGGTAGAGCCTGTCTAGCATTTCAGCAACAAATTTCCGGGCTGGATGGAACGTGTCTTTTCATTTACGCTTCCCACTGAACCCTATTTGCATGCCGGGTTAAAAACTGCGTCGTAGACATTTGAATGCGATCAACCATACAAAAAGCTACACGAAAATGATGCTGGAAATTTGATTTTGGAGTCCCTGGCTATTCTGCAATAACCAGGGAGATTAGAAGATTACTCGCCTTGTATTAAGAAGGTTGCGCAGCCATTGATATTATTAACGCAGTCATTTGCTTGCCCAAATGAATATCCCTGTTGTTCCTCACATAAGAGCATGGTGTTGGCATTGAAAACCATGCCTCCCAAAGTTGCTTTCATATTTTGGTTTGCATTTGGGTCATTCGTGATTACGTTGTTTAGCTCATTTACATCGTTTTCTAACGCCTTTGTATCTTGCTCATCTTGAGCGATATTTCCAGAAGGACCCGTTTTTAGATCATCAGCCACTTTTTGATTGTCTTTAGCAATTACATAAAGTATTTCCATCTCTTGGTTTGAAAGTCCTTGAACATTGTTGATCATATATTCCTTAGTTTTTTTATCAAGCAATGTTTATTTAGTGTTAATTATGTATTAAAAATATTTTAAACTACATATATAATTTCAAAAGCATCGCATACAGCTGACAATAAGCATGTTATGTTTTAACCAGAGATGCTGAAAAACCTGGCCATGAAGGTTAGGGATGAAAGGCGCCTTTTCAATATTCATGTGATGTATACTGCGCTCGGCCTGAAACTTGGAATTTTGAACGCGCCAAAACCGCTAGAATCGACGATAGTAAAAAGGTTAAAATTATAAATATGAACCAGTTTTAGAAAGTAGATTATAGCGGTTTTTTCGCGTTCAAAAATACAATTTTAAGGCCGAGCGCCGTATAAAACACAATAAAATTTAAAATGCGCCATTAAAACCA
>JANPFC010000032.1:0-28785 GCA_031423235.1 Chlamydiota bacterium
AGTTTTGACTAAAACCATCACGGACCCCAATAACATTTCCACAGTCATTACCTACGATCCCTACGAACGTGAAGCAACCCGAAAAATCTCCAACCTCCGAACAGAAGAGCGGTGCTATGATCCAGTAGGCAATCTCCTTCAAATTACTGAAGGAGCGCGCACCACTCGATATACTTACAATTCTCTCAATCTTACCAAAAGCCTCACCAGGGCCTTCGGGACTCCCGAATTTCGCATAACCACTTATGGCTATACGCCTTCAGGTTCAGGACTTCTTAAAACCAAAGTCCAGCCAAACGGCATAGCGCTGAACTACACGTATGACCCATACAATTACCCAAAGACGTTGGACTCTTCCGATGGATCCCTTTCTCACTTGTTTACCTACAATTCAAATGGAGATCTCCTCCATGCATCGGATAATAGGCATACAGTCGATCGAACTTTGGATCCATTCGGCAATACTCTAACTGAAACTGTCGATGGGAAATGGACTCTTACTAAAACATATGATTGCTTAGATAGGCCTCTCACGCTGACTCTTCCCAATCATAGCTCCCTTCGCTATACCTATGACCCCGTTTATCTTAAAAATATCGAACGGCTCTCTTCCTCTGGAGAAGTTCTCTACACCCACACTTATAAATCCTATGACTTAAATGGCGCTATTCTAACGGAGACCTTGCCCTTCAATCTCGGAGTTCAAACCCACGACTACGATCTGAATCGTAGGCTGAACTCTCTCAGTTCTCCTTATTTCTCTCAAACTCTCTCCTATGATCAAGGAGGCCGGGTTAAAAACATTTCCTCGGAGGGCTCTTTCACATATGACGACCTCGATGAACTGACCTCCGAGTCTTCGCACACATACTCATATGATTCTCGGTACAACCAGACTGCTAAAGATGGCGAAGTTATCTCACATAACAACCTCGATGAAGTTCTCAACGTAAATTATGACTTAAATGGGAATCTCGCTCAAAAAGGTTCTTTTGTTCTGTCCTACGATCCACTAAACCGTCTTGTTAAAGCAGAAAGCAACGATCAACTCCTCCGGTTTACATATGACCCGCTAACCCGCCGCCTATCGAAGACTTCTGACGAAGCAGAATTCTATCTTTATGATGGGGGGAATGAGGTTGCTTCACTCCACCCAAATGGCAGTCTGAAAGACGTCTGCATTCCGGGCCTTAGCAAAACACCTATCGCCCTGGAGCTGCAAGGACAGGTCTTCATTCCAATCTCCGATTACCGCGGCAGCATTCGAAAACTCGTAGATCCGTTCGCCCAAGTTGTACAATCCTATAATTACACAGCTTTTGGAGAAGAAACGACTTTGATTGGAAGGCCGTACAACCCCTGGCGGTATGCCGGTAAGCGGTTTGATGTGGAACTGGGCCTTAGTTATTTTGGACACCGTTACTACGATGCTTACCTCAGCCGCTGGATCAATACTGATCCTGCAGGGTTCATCGATGGAACAAATCTTTATTCCTACGTTCTCAATAATCCCCTCATTTTTATGGATGCTGATGGGAGAATGGCGATCCCTCTTTTCTGTTATGCCATAGGAGGCGCTGCTGTTTGTCCTCTCAGCTGGGGAATGGTTGCGGCGGTAGCTGTGGGATATGCAGCTTGTTGGAGTGTCCAGAAAATGGTCGATAATGGCTCTTTACAATCAGGAACATCTGCTAATGCTTTGACCACTGGAATGGTCGGCGGCCTTACTGGATCGATGATCAATTCGATGGATTACGCAGGAAGCGGCAGCTCGATGCCTCAAGTTGGCTCTGCATATGGTTGGATGGTTATTAACAAAAAGAAAGAAAGTGAAAGACGTAGTTCAGATGAACCTGGCGCGCCTCCTTATAGAGGGGATGCATTGGGCAATGATGGAAGTAAAAAACCGGATATTGGATTTGAGTGGAAAGGGAAAGGTTTTCCAGGAAGTGCGCAGGGTCAGTGGGTCAGGGGGCCAAAGGATGCTCAAGAAAGTTTACATCCAGATTTACATCATCCTGAGCCAGTAGGTCCACACTGGGATTATGAAGGCCCTGGTTTTCCTAAAGGGGCCAGGATATATTCAGATGGAACGTGGAGTCCAAAATAATGCAAAAGCTCAGACACTATAATTTGGAATTTGAATCGGCTTATAAATATTTAGAGAGCTGTTTAAGTGGAGTTAACGTGTTATCCGAATGTTTGCTGGATTTAGATTTTAGTCTTGGTTCTTTTTTTACATTGTTGCCGGAGGATGTTAATACTACAAAACTTGTCGAATTCGAATTGGGAGGAATGACAAAAAACTTAAGAGATGAGGTGGGAGCTTATATTCAAAAAACGGTTCAATCTAATATTAGCTGGTCATGTATTTTTGATGACTTCAATGCTGATTTTAAGGAGTTGGGTGGAAATAGTTTGTATTGGCAATGTGGACTGCATTTAAGTGGTCAAATATACTATGTAATCAATAACAGAAATCTGGCTCGAGATCTGGTTACAAAATGTTTACAGTATTCGAATACAATTTGGCATTCGCTTTGTGTTCTTACATCAGCGGACTTTAACAATGTTATTGGACAAAAACTTACTCTCGAAAAACTTAATGAAGTTTGTCTTAACGCTAAGATGATTATTGTGGGGGCCTATGATGGAGAAGGCTATGTATTTTGGGAAAAGCATTCAGATGTACCTCGGTGATTTTCATGTCCAAATTGACGGAGGTTTTTGGGAAGTTTTTTCAAAAAATGAACGAGTTAAATAAATTTATGAAGTATCAGGCTTACTTCCATGATGGAGCTCTAGTCGATATAAAGCATGTCGGAAATACAGTAGAAATCCTCATGTCTAGCGCAGAAATGAACCCAGAAGATATGCGAGACAACATTCAATTAGCTGCGGATGATAGTATTAAATGGAAATTGCATATTGAAGGAATAACTAGCATTAATATTAGAAACCAGGAATCTATTGAAATCCTTTATAAAACATATGACAGCGGGACAATTCTAGATTTTGAAATTGATAATGGAATTGTAGAATTGGGAATATTATGGTCTAATTATCGCCCAAAACCTCCGACAAATGACTTTTCAATAATCAAAATCAAAGGAAACAAAATCTGGTGGGAGAATATCCCTGATCTTAAGGAGCCGTATCAATGACAGAGAATTATTTAAGGATCCTGATGGGAGTGACCTTGCCCCCTTATCTAGTCCAGTTTGTCAGGTTTTAGCTGAGGAATGAATAAGATAGAATCCCGTGGGTATGTTGCGCAATCAAATGGATAGAATGGGGCAGGCGGGGGCTTCTTCTGATCCACGGTAGACCAGCCCTTTTTGGGGATCTAGAGTCACTTCGTCGCCCTCTCGGAGGATCGACATTGCGCCGTCCGCTCGGGACATGACTGAGATTTCGAAGGTTTTCGCAACGAGAGCTGCATATTTCTCAGAGGCGGTATCTCCAATATAGTTTTGGAGGATAACTCCAGCTGCCCGTTTCAGAACGGGGAGGAAGGTGTTATCGCAATGGGGGATCACCACAAGGCGCCCTTCAAGCTCATCGGAATCGTAGACTTCAGGGGCGAGGACAAAGATCACTTTGCCGCTTACTTTGGGTCCGAACCCTTTGTGGCCGCGGACGAGCACTTCGCCAATGTTTTCCACCATCATCATATTGGTCGTCCCCTTCTTGCCGAATGGGGCGCCTGCTGTGACGACAACCACGTCGCCAAAGGAGATGAGTCCATGGGCAAGGGCATAATTGCTGGCAGCGCTAAAGGCTTCCTTGGAATTCTTACACCCTTCTGCGAGGACCGGGATCACGCCCCAATTGAAGGCGAGCTGATGGTAATTTTTGAGAGACGGGGTGACCGCGATGATCGGCATAGAGGGTCTGAGGCGCGAGACGAGGCGGGCTGTCTGGCCGCTTGTCGTAAAGGCAAAGATACACTTGGCATTGGCGCTGTAGGCAGTCTTAACAGCAGACATGGAGACGGCTGATGAGACGTCGTGGTAGTCGCGCTGGGAATTGGCTTCAAAAAATGCGTGATAATTGAAGTCGGATTCGGCCACTTGGGCGATGCTCCGCATCTGCTTGACGGTTTCAATCGGGTACTGGCCGACGGCCGTTTCGCCAGAGAGCATCACGAGAGAGGTACAGTCGTAAATGGCGTTGGCAACATCCGATACTTCGGCGCGAGTAGGGCGCGGATTGGTGATCATCGATTCGAGCATCTGAGTAGCAGTCACGACCGGCTTGCAGGCTTGGTAGCACTTCCGGATCATCATTTTTTGCAATTTGGGAACGAGGGCAAGATCCACTTCGACTCCGAGATCGCCGCGAGCGACCATAATGCCGTCTGCTACCTGGACGATACTGTCAAAATGGTCGACCCCTTGCGTACTCTCAATCTTTGCGACAACGAGGATTTCTGGCTTTCCCTCTTTCGCAAGGAGCTGCTTGATCGTGAGGATGTGGTGCGCAGAACGGATGAAGGACGCTGCGACAAAATCGACGTCGTGTTTGCAGCCGAATTTCAGATCGTCGATGTCGCTTTCTGTAAGCGCTGGCAATGGGATGTGTGCGCCAGGGATATTGACCCCTTTTCCGCTCTTTAAAAGGCCGCCGTTTTGCATCTCGACAACCGCCTCATTGTCCCCCTTGGAAACAACTTGGGAAATGATGTAGCCATCGTCAAAGAGAATTTTCATTCCAACAGCGACTGCATCGATGATCTCGATCGGATGGACGGGGATCTCGTCAGCCTTGCCGCTCTCTTTTTCAACGAGTTTAAACCGCTGGCCTGCTTTAAAGGTGATGGCGTCGCCGGGAAGTTTGCCTACGCGGATCTTGGGGCCGTGGGTGTCGAGCATGATGGCGAGAGGGACTTGTTTTGTTTCCCGCGCTTTTTTCAAATTCTTGATTGTCTTGAGATGCTCTTCATGAGTCCCATGGCTGAAATTGATGCGGGCGACATTCATCCCGGCATCGATCAATTCGAGAATTTTCTCATAGCTTGAGACGGCAGGTCCGATTGTACAGACAATTTTTGTACGGGTGAGCATATCCCCATGTTACAAGAAGTGCCTTTTTGGTAGAATAAGTTCCTTATGATTATTCTGAAAAAGGTCCGAGTCCATAATTTAAAGGGTGTTGACCTGGAGATAGAGCCAGGGGAGCTCGTCGTATTCACTGGGGTCTCTGGATCGGGTAAATCCTCACTGGCCTTCGATACGATCTACGTCGAAGGGCAAAGGCGCTACATCGAATCGCTCTCCCACCAGGCAAGACGCTTTTTGGGCGATCTCCCAAAGCCCGAGGCAGAGAGCATCTCCGGATTGGCTCCAACAATCGCAATCGAACAGAAAACTGCAGGAAGGACGCCAAGATCAACCGTCGGAACCATGACGGGCATCTACGACTTCTTCCGGGTCCTTTACGCCCGGATCGGCACTCCATATTGTCCTGTCAGCGGAGAGCCGGTAGCGGCTCAAAGCAGAGAAAAAATCATTGCCCAAGTCCAAAGCCTCAAAACGGGCTCCAAGATTGTGATCCTCGCTCCCTATGCAAGGGGGAAAAAGGGGGAATTCAAGGAAGAGTTCGCCGAGCTTTTAAGCAAAGGGTACATGCGCCTGAAAGTGGACGGCGCTTGGGTCGATTTAAGCGAGGAGATCAGCCTCGATCCGAAAGAGGGGCACGACGTCGACATCGTGATCGACCGATTGGTTGTAAATCCTGAGAGCCATTCCCGGATTGCGGAGAGCGTCTCTGCAGCGCTTGAGGTCGGAAAGGGCTTTTTCAGCATCGATGACACAGTCTATTCTCAATTTGCCCACTCCATCAAGTCGGGCCTCTCGTATGGACCGCTCGAGCCGCACGACTTCTCCTTCAACCACCCGGCTGGGATGTGCCCCTCGTGCCACGGACTTGGCAAAACTGCCGAGTTCGACTTTGCCAAAGTGATCGATCCGACAAAAAGCATCGCCAAAGACTGCTGCTCAATTGCGAGCTCCTACAACACGGTTCGCTACGGCAACATCTACAACAACTTGGCCAAGCTCTATAAATTCAATGTGAAAACTGCCTGGGAAGATCTCCCTAAAAAAGCGCAGGAAGTCTTCCTCTATGGCAACGATCAAAAATGGACCCGGATGATCTTCACCCATCCGATCAAAAAAACGAAATGGTTCGAGTATGTGAAGTGGAGAGGGGTCTTAAGCGAGGCGAGGGAAAGGCTGAATGCGGCCAAAAGCGACTCGTATAGAAAAAAAATGGGCGAGCTCATGACCGAAGGGGTTTGCTCGGCCTGCGGCGGAGCGCGCATCAAGCCCTACCCGGCAGCAGCAAAACTCGGCGGAAAAAGAATTTCTGAATTGACCTCGATGTCGCTCGAAGAGGTTCTCCAATTCTTCCAAACATTAAAGCTCACGCCTCTCGAGTTGAAAATCGGCGAAGAGCTTGTGAAAGAGAGCAAGGAGCGTCTCCAATTCCTGATTGATGTGGGGATCTCCTATTTATCGCTCGACAGAACATCGCCCACATTGAGCGGCGGAGAATCGCAGCGGGTTCGACTTGCCTCGCAGATTGGCGCAGGCCTTGTCGGCGCGATTTATGTCCTCGATGAGCCCTCCATTGGCCTCCATCCGATCGACCACCACAAACTCATCGACACGCTGAAAAGGCTCCGCGATCAAGGGAATACGGTGCTTGTCGTAGAGCATGACCTCGATACAATAATGGCCGCGGACAGAGTCATCGATGTGGGTCCAGGCGCAGGCGTTCACGGCGGAGAGATTTTGGATCTCAACGATCCCCGCTCCATTACGGGCGGCTACGTTTCCGGCCGTTTAAAAATCGAACCGCCGAAGAAGCGGCGCAAACCTCAAAATGAACTTGTTTTACGCGGAGCCACCCAAAATAACTTAAAAAACGTCACCGTTTCGATCCCTCTCGGGGTCTTCGTCGCAGTGACTGGCGTTTCCGGATCAGGAAAATCGTCTCTCATCTCCGATACGCTCTATCCTGCGCTCTTCAACCGGTCGGCAAGTCTCAAAGGGCTTGAAAACATCGATAAAGTGATCGAGGTGGATCAATCGCCAATTGGCCGCACTCCCCGCTCAAACGCCGCCACCTACATCAAACTCTTCGATGAGATCCGCGATCTATTTACAGAGCTTCCCGAAAGTAAACTCCGCGGATTTGAAGCGGGCCATTTTAGCTTCAACGTGAAAGAGGGCTCCTGCTCTTATTGCGGCGGGCTCGGCCAGGTAAAGATCGACATGGATTTCATGGAAGATGCGTGGGTCCAGTGTCCGCAGTGCAAAGGCAAACGGTTCGATCCTGAAATTTTGGCAGTCAAATTCAAAGGCAAATCGATCAACGAAATTCTCGAAACGGATGTCGAGCATGCGCTAGAGCTTTTCGAGGCGATCCCCTCCATTCGGAAAAAACTTGAAGTCTTGAGCCGCGTGGGGCTTGACTATTTGACTTTGGGCCAGCCATCCACCACGCTATCCGGCGGAGAGGCGCAAAGGATCAAACTCGCGAAGGAACTCGTACGCCCTGCAACTGGCAAAACGATTTACATTCTCGATGAACCGACAACCGGCCTCCATTTCCACGACATCCAAAAACTCATCGGAATTTTGCAGCAACTCGTCGATAAGGGAAACACGGTACTCGTCATTGAACACAACATGGATTTGGTCAAATGCGCAGACTGGGTGATCGATTTGGGACCTGGAGCTGGAGTGGCTGGAGGCGAAATCGTCGGCACAGGCACGCCCGATCAAATCGCCAAACTAAAAACGGCAACAGGTGCTGCTCTTAAAGGCTTAGCTCCCACCAAGAAATCGAATCGGAAAATCGAACCTCTCCAAGAGATCATCGTTGAAGGGGCCTGCCATAATAACCTGAAAAACGTATCGATGAGGATCCCTCGGGGGAAAATCACCGTCTTTACTGGCCCCTCCGGCTCGGGCAAATCTTCAATGGCCTTCGAGACGCTCTACGCCGAAGGGCAAAGGCGCTACACCGAAACACTCCCCGCTTATTCGCGCGCCCTTGTGAAACAATTGCCGAAGCCCAAAGTGGAGCGGCTCGAAGGGCTCTCCCCCTCTATCGCCCTCGAACAGAAGACGGGCGGCCTCAATCCCCGAAGTACTGTTGGCACCATCACCGAAGTGTACGATCTTTTGCGCGTATTATTTGCACATCTTGGCGTGCCGCACGATCCAGAAACGGGCAAAGTGATCCACAATATCAGTAAAGAAACTGTTGTCGAAGAGATCCTCAAACTGCCAGAAGGTGAAAAAATCCAAATCTTGACGCCGGTCGCCTTTGAGAAAAAAGAGAGTTTCGAAGAGCTCGTGGAGCGTCTCAACCGGCAAGGTTTTTTACGCATTAGACTCAATGGAAAAACATACCAGCTGGATGAGCCGATCCCGCATGAGAAATTCAAGAAAAACGAGATCCTTTTGGTGATCGACCGGATCGTCGTCGATAGGAAATCTGAAAAACGGATCTACGAGGCGATCGGCAAAGCGGAAGAGACAGTCATTGTAGCGCGCGAAACCGGCGATATCCCCTTCCAATTCTCTGCCGGAAGCCGGATTACGCCCCAGACTTTTTCCTTCAACCACGATGCAGGGATGTGCCCCGAGTGCCAAGGATTGGGGATCACCTACGGCGCCCACCTTGAAGATGACAAAAAGTTCCGCAAATGGACCATCTACGACATCGCAGACCGGTTATTCAAAGAGAAGGGATCCAGCGGCGCCTATAAGATTCTCGAGAAGTATTTCGAGCAGGTAGGAGAGACGCGCGAGGTGATTTTAAATGGCGGGCCCGAAGTGCGTCTTAAGAATGGACTCACTGTTCGGTGGCTTGGCCTCCACCCTGTTTTTGCAAGCGCAGCACGGATGGCCGCTACCGAAATCCGCGAATCGCTCCTTCCGATGATGAGCGCGAGCACCTGCTCCGCTTGCAAAGGGGCTAGACTGAATCCGATTGCCCGCCATGTCCTCATCGAGAAAAAATCGATTTCCGATGTGTGCGGCCTATCGATTGAAAAAGGGCATGAATTCCTCATGGAACTGAGAGTTCCGTCATTCTTAAAAGAGACCCATTCTCAAGCGCTTAAATTCCTCGAATTCCTCCTTTCGATCGGCCTCCGCTACCTCTCTCTCGACCGCTCAGCGCCCACACTTAGCGGCGGAGAACTGCAGCGGATCCGCCTGGCCAGACAGCTTGGCTCCGGACTCACCTCTTGCCTCTACATTCTCGACGAGCCGACCATTGGCCTCCATCCCTTCAATAACGAGCTTCTCAATAGCGCGCTCAAAGACCTCCGCGACCTCGGCAATACCCTCATTTTGGTCGAGCACGATCCCCTCACCATCCGGGCCTCCGACTACCTCTTCGATTTTGGCCCCAAAGCGGGCCGCGAAGGGGGCCATATTACCGCCCGCGGCACGATCGCAGAGATCGAAAAAGACCCCCACTCGCTCACCGGCGCCTATTTAAGCGGCCGGAAAAAGATCCCGATCCCGAAGAAAAGGCGCCCATTCAGCCCCGATATCCTGATTGAGAATGCCACTCAGCACAATCTGAAAAACATCACCGTTGAGATCCCCAAATCGGCTATCACCTGCCTCACCGGAGTCTCCGGTTCTGGCAAATCGACCCTCATGAGCTATCTCCGCACCAATAAGGAGTTCGACAGGCTCATCATCGTCGATCAAAGCCCCATTGGACAAACATCGCGCGCTGACGTAAGCACCTATTCCGACATCCAGCCCCTCATCCGCGCCTTCTACGCCTCTCTCCCCCTCGCCATGACAAAAGGGCTCCAGCCGCGCCATTTTAGCCCGAATCATCTCCGCGGCATGTGCCGCACCTGCTGGGGACTTGGCTACAAGATGGTCGATCTCCAATTCCTCCCCGCCGTACGCGTCACTTGCGAGGCATGCCGAGGCCAAAGGCTCAATCCGATCTCTCTCGAAGTACGTTATAAAGGAAAACATCTCGGCGATGTCCTACAAATGACTGTAGAAGAGGCTCTGCAGTGGTTTTCAGCCATTCCGAAGATCGTCAAGCGGCTTGAAACCCTCATTTCAGTCGGGCTCCCCTACTTGCAGCTCGGCCAAGAGCTCTCCTCCCTCTCCGGCGGAGAAGCGCAAAGACTTCGTCTTTCGCGCGAGCTGGCCAAGCGGGAAAGCGGCGATACGCTCTATCTCATCGATGAACCGACAGTCGGGCTCCATCCAGAAGATGTCCTCAAACTGCTCAAGATATTTCACCATTTGGCAGACAAGAAGAACACTCTTGTTATCATCGAGCACAACATGGATGTGATTGTGAATGCAGACTACATCATCGATCTCGGCCCTGATGCCGGCGATGATGGAGGCGAAGTAATGGCAAAGGGGACGCCAGAAGAGGTTGCAAAGTCAAAAACCTCCCGCACAGCCAAATATATTAAGGAGCTGCTGAAGCAGCACCAGACCTGAGGTAAACCATTTTAGTGACGAATGGGTCGGATGAAATTTCAGTAAAACCATGGCGCGCATAAAATCCTTTCGCATCATCGTATGCACTCACAGCCACTTTAGAACATTGAGATTCCGCTGCACGGCTTAATGCACGGATTAATAAAGCTTTTCCCACGCCTTTAACTGGATGAGGCTGCCGCTCTCCGGTAACTTTTTCGACCAGCTTAGGATCGATATTTCGCGGAGCTGAACATAAAAGCAAAATCTCCAAAGCACGATCCTGAATTTCAATGCCCATCATTCCTTGTAATTCATCCGACTCTTCACAAACATAAAATTCTATAGGCGTTCCATCTATTGAAGCTCTCTTCAAGCGCTCTTCCATTTTCTCGGCAACTGCGCTGAGCGTGCTGAATTTTTCAGCTAAGGGTTCATCCAATTCAGGTTGATCGGATAACTGATTTGCAACTTTATGCCATTCCCCAGCAACTTTCGCAACTTGAGGGTATTCATGTTCTCTAATTTGACGAACAATTAGCCTCTCTTTTCTAGAAGAACTGGAAGCAACGGTCCGAAGAAGTTGCTCCGTTTCATCAGGAGAAGGGAGAACTACCCGTTCAGTTATCCCCATATCAGCGCTTTCAGCTCCTTGTCTAGTACAGCACCGAAACATACCCCAAATCCCCCCTGCAACTGCGGAAGGAATCCCCATGATTCGAGTACAGGTGCTCTCCCGGGGGGGTGGGGTAAAAGGTGCGCCAGATAAAGCAGATCCTACAGAACTTAAACTCATATTATCCCTATATATTATTATGTTATTAACGTTAATCGCGAAAAACATTAATAATACACCGGTAATATAAAAATTTGATTAATTTAACAATCAAAACTTAATAATAACTTATTTTATTCACATCAATTCTGGGATTAATTAAAATATTCACCAAAACGAGCTTTCCCTATGGCCACCGCTCTCTCTTCTTTGCCACCCCCTTCAAATATCGGTATAAATTTAGAAGAGGCTCTTCGCCCTTTAGATAAAGATCCAAAATGGATCCGTTTGCAGGCGAAGGCCGGCTGGCCCAAGCTGAAAATCGATGAATCTGCCAGTTCTGCTTATTGCATTTGGGCTTCAAACAGCATAGTTCTTGATCAGGCTCTCGTTGACGAGAAGATTGGCAAGGTCTGCCCGGCAGCCCTCCAATCTTATGTTTTTGAAATGGCAAACCTGGCTCAACGGGATAAATTCAGCAAACTTGTCAAAAATATCGGCAAACTCACGCCTGATCAATTCGTAGAGCAATATGAGAGACTAGAGCACCAAAGCGCACTTACAGCAAAAGCTATCTTGCGTAAATGCATTCCATTGAAAGACTGGAGTAAATGCCCTATGGTTTTTATAACCGAACAATTCGCTCCTTATTACTTAATGCAGCAAGCGGGCAGCCATTCTCAAAGAATCTGGAATCGCTTTAAGCATAATTTTTCACCGGATACTGACTATATTGGAACAGTTTCCTCCGTATCATCTGCTGAAAAACCGTATGTTTTCGCTCTTCTTGATCTCCAAATGAGAAAAAGAGATCCTGAATCATCTGTTTCCATAAGCGCAGAAAATGACTACAGCAACCTCACGAAAAATATCCTTAAGATCAGTTCTATGGACTTGCAATCACGCATCCATGAAATCGAAAGAGCTTTTGATTAGGAGCCTTTACTTTATTCTACGACACTCTCTATAGTTCCAAAAAAGGAGCTACCCATGTCCGAACATCACCCAATCACATCAAGGAAAAAGGCCCAAGCCCTATCGACTGCCCTCTTTCTGATCGGGATGGCAAGTCTCATATTCGTCGATGTGTGGTGGCCTGGAATCATGCTCATTATCGGCCTGCCCCTTGCCCTGAGACAATATCTGGTTGGCCGCAACTACGACATGATGGTGACCCTATTCGTATTTGTCGGGACGTTTATCTCTGTCCAATTCGATATCTCGTGGCGCATCTTTCTCCCGATTCTCTTCACGCTGGGCGCTCTCTACGTTCTCTTCCGCGAGTTCCTAGGTCCTGATGAAACGACCGAAGAGGAAAAAGAAGAAGAGCTCAATCACGAAATTGAAGAGAACAAGAAGAAGTAATTAAGAGAGAAGGGCTTCTACCCGTTTAACAAGCTCTTGCCAAAATCGGTCTGAGATAAACCCTTCGATTCGCGTTCTGGATTGCTCATTGTATTGCTCCATCCAAGGGAGGCCGGTTTCTTTAGGCAGGTCCACTTTATTCACAAGAGCCCATCTTAAGTATTCGTTATGATCGAATGATTCTCGGTCTGCCTGCGGTAATTCAGCAATGGCCGACTGACGCGCTTCTTTCATGAGCTTCCACACTGGGGATTCTTCGCTAGACTCCTGCAGAGATGGTTCAATAGAGACAAATCTGTAGATATCCGCGAGAGTCTTTCCTGCCGCAGCAAATTTCTGAAGAACCATCGCAAGGACGCCTCCATTGATCGCAGCTTGTTCGCCAATCCCTGCTTGCCGTATTTTTCGAGATACAAGCCTTGGATCGAGCGACTCGATAAAGTCTAGACTTGGTTTGCAAAATGGAAGCGCTGCTCGAGGACTATGAAAAACACTCCGCAGTTTTTGCAGCCTGAACGGAAGGATCGAATCGTGATCGATCGGAATCAAATGAGCTCCCTCCCTATCAAAATCAATCATAATATTCTTCATATTCCGATCCTCATTATAGAGAAGAACATCGAGAATTCCGATTTTCTGAAATTCATCCAATGGAACTTTGCCCATAATGGGAGCCAAACCGAAGTTATACGCTTTATCAAAGGGAAGGTGGTCTCCCCTTTCAAGCATAGCCACTGCTTGAGGATCAAAATCTATCACTCTAGGCATCCGTCCCGCATTTCTTTGCAAAAAGCCGCTTTTAGTTATATTTCTCGATGGACAAGCAGTAGGGTTAGAGCAGGTAGGATCGACAAATTGGTCGCTTTCTAATTTTGTGATCAGGCCGACCGGCATTTTTGAATAACATCCGAAGTCGAATTCTTGCGCAAGAGCCTGCCGTGCTGCAGGATTTCCCTGCTCAAAACTGCTCATTTGATGCGAGTAAATCTGTTCATAAGTTGGATCGGGGCATCTTTTTGCTAAATCTCGATTAAAAGGTCCGCAATTTCTTTCGTCAGCAGGCTTAAAATAGGCGATGACTCCGCCATCCTTATCCACAACCTGATACACTCCGCTATTACTGGGAAATAGGACCAGTCTGCCCCCATTTTGCAGTGCGTGTTCAACTTCGCTTAAAAGGGCGCCCTGTGCAACTTCTAAAGACTGGCATAAATCCCTCTCTAAACATTGGGCCTCGCATAGGTCTTTTGTGAATGGAGAGACCGTGTTAGGATTTGCCGTAACAGATTCGGCGCTTGCAAACGGAAATTGAATCACTGAAGAAAACACCTCGTCGACTTTTTTTGCTACAGATCTTAGCGTATCGCGTGTTTGATAAACTGCGCTTGCAAGAGATAGACTATTCGCAGCAAAGTGTTTTAACCCTTTCCATTTGTCCTTTGCGTAGTGGGCTGAACCTTCTCTTATTTCTTGGACAGATCTTTTAGCGACAAGCGCTACACGAGAAAGGTCCCAAAGCTTTTTTACAGTAGGAAACGACTTCATCGCAGCGGCCGCAGGGATCGAGGCAAGGCTGGTGGCAATAAACATACCCTTATCCCATGCCGTTTGCGGTTTCAGCTCTGTATAGGCTTGGTAGGTTAGGGCAGCATCCGTACATAGATTCATTAAAAATAGGCCGCCCTGGAAAAGACCTGCCGTTTGGACCGATAGCGCTGGGGCGATGGCGCAATCAAAAACCATCCCCATCGTGCCGAGAGTAGCTAGCGCCGCTTGCGAAGTAGTAACAGTTAAGGGGTCTTTATTGCTATTGGCTTTAGGAGCAGGAAGGGAGGGGGACTGCGATGTAAATAAATTTTTTACTAATGACGCCATAAGCATAAATCCAAATTAATTCGGACAGTCATTATAACATTTAATATGTTATATTAGCATTATTAAATTATTTTATTTACAGCAGAATTCTAAAGCCCAATCAGCAAGCTGATGGAGGTTATTGCGTACGGCAGGCTTTTTGATTTGAGGAATCCACGCTTCCTCTGTAATTGAGTCGCTTATGACAAATAGGGTGAGCATTTGAACCCCCTTTTCCTCTCCGATGGCATAGAGAGTCGCAGCCTCCATTTCTACCACGCTGCACCCCTCTTCCCGCACTCTCAAAACATCCGCAACTGTTTCGCGGAAGATTGCGGAAAAGCTCCACGCCATTGCAGGCTGGAATTGAGGCAAAGCCCTTCCCTTAGCAAATTGGGTCCATTCATCCATCATTTGAGGGCTTGCAACAGCCACATTCTGACCTTCTGGCAGATAGAGATGAGCCACGCCATCTTCGGCTAGGGCTTTAGGGACTGTCTAAGAATAAATTGCACCATTTGGCTAGCGTGAAAGCTCCCTACAATCGACTGTCGCAAACCGCCTAGTATTAAACCAATACAAGGCGGTTTGCGACAGTCGATTGTAGGGGCTTTGACGCAGCCAAATGGTTCAATTTATTTTTAGACAGTCCCTTAGTGCAGAGGACAAAATTGGCAATCTCATGGGCGTTCATCAAACCGCCAGCCGTTCCCACTGCGATAAACCGCTTAGATCCGAGGGCGATGAGCTCCTCGATTTTGATCGCAAGACCAGGAGCGCCCACTCCCCAATCCCCTAAAACGCCGACCTGGCCATCTTCTAGTAGATAAAGATGAGTGACTGCATTAGAAGCTTGAAGCTCGGGATGGGCTTTTAGGAGGTACTCGATGGTCGACCGCTGATAGCAAACCAGAACTGTTTCTGGAGCCCTGAAATCGTCAAGGTGCCCCAAAGCACGCTTATACACAAACTACTTGAAGAATTGGTTTTTGGGCGGGTTCAAAGCGCCGAAAATCGACTAAAAAAAAGGGGACAGTATTCCTGATACGGCTCCCTTTTTTTTAGTCGATTTGTCGGCAGCTTTCAATCCCGCCAAAAAGCCAATTCTTCAGGTAGTTTGTGTATATGCTCAAGTAATTTCTCGGCAGTGACAATAGGCTCTTTACAACTTAATTGCGCGCACATAAACACAATTATAAACGAAACTACCGTTTTAATCACAGAACAACATAATTAATTAAATTATTTACTAGAACGAGCGGCAAAAGCAAAATAATAGAAATAGCCATCTAGGTCCTCGAGAGAAGTTCCATATTCCAGTCCCCCCTCAATCGCGTCGCAAAAAACTTCCCGTACCCTAGCTATCTCTTTTAGTCGTTTACGCCACCGAAAATCGCCAAGAGTTAAATCGAAAAGTTCCAAAGCACGCTGGACCGCGCCATTGAATCGTTGAACATCATTGCGAGAACGAGCTGCACGCCCCACTTCGCTTCCGATATTGCCTAGCTGTTCAGCTAGTGAAAACTCAAGCCATCTTCCCGCTGCTAAAGACTGATGCTGAAAACCACTTGTCATGCGCCTTTCACCAATTCATTAACAATTTCAATGATTCTCTGCCGGATTTTAGGATCATTTACTCCGCGAGATCTATTCCCCTGAGAAGGCCTTAAATTGATCATGGAGTCAAACTCGACCAATTCGTCGCCAGACTTATCTGGATAGAGATTGATTCCCCACAAATCCTGCTGTCTTGATCCCTGTTCGAGCAGCATCGCCTCTTCGTCGGCATGAAGCTCTGCTCCAACCATCATTACAGCTCGATTAATATCGACGACAGCCTTCACTAAATCTCCAAATCGCTCTTTCGCCAATTCGACAAGCTCAGACTTGTCAATTTTTTTCTCAATCAAACTTATGGGCATAAACATTCCTCTGCAAACGTCAATTTATGACATTGGGCTATTTATAGTCGATTCCCATGGCTTTGCGCACTTCCATGAGGGTCTTGTGCGCCTCGGCATTGGCCACTTCAGTTCCCTTAAAGAGATAGCTCATCACCTGCTTCGGATCTTTGGCATACTCTTCGCGCCGTTTGCGGATAGGCTCCAAGAACTCTAAGAGCACTTCGAGGAGATACTTCTTCACAATCGAATCGCCAAGGCCGCCGCGCGCATAGTGGGCTTTCAACTCATCGATTTTAGCTTTATCTCTGCCGAACGCATCGAGGTAGGTGAATACGGGGTTCCCTTCCACTTTGCCTGGATCTTCGACCCTGAGGTGGCCAGGATCAGTGTACATCCCCTTCACTTTCTTGGTGATTTCTTCGGGAGAATCAGCGAGGTAAATTGCATTGTTCAAGCTCTTGCTCATTTTCGCTTTCCCATCGATGCCAGGGAGGCGGGCGATGGAGGAGATGACCGCTTCCGGCTCAACGAGGACGGTAGTGTTATAGAGGCGGTTGAACTTTCTGACCACTTCAACGGTCTGCTCGATCATCGGAATCTGGTCATCGCCGACGGGAACAAGGTTCGCCTTGAAGGCAGTGATATCGGCCGCCTGGGAAATCGGGTAGATCATGAATCCAGCTGGGACCTCTTCGCCATACCCTTTCTGCTGAATTTCCATCTTTACAGTTGGGTTGTGCTTTAGACGGTTCCAGGTGATGAGATTCAGGTAGTACATGGTCAGTTCGGCAAGAGCTGGCACTAAAGACTGGATGAAGATGGTTGTGATATTCGGGTCGATGCCGACGGCCAGATAGTCGAGGGCGACCTCCAAAATATTGGCCCTGATCTTTTGCGGCTCATGGGCGTGGTCCGTAAGGGCCTGGGCATCGGCGATCATGACGAATTGGCGATGGACCTCCTGGAGTTTCACCCGATTGGCAAGAGAGCCAACGTAGTGGCCGAGATGGAGTTTTCCTGTAGGGCGGTCCCCTGTGAGTATCGTTTTCCGTGCAGTCATGACAAATCCGAATTTTTTATCCCATTCTAGAGGGGATGTAAATATTCGTCTATGCATCTAAACGACCGCAAAGAAATAATTTTACTTACAGTAAATTAATAAATATTATATACTAATTCAAGCTATCAATAACCACTAATAAAGGAATAAAACAAATGGCAGCCCCAATAAAACCACATGTTTGCACTTATCAGAATTGCGAAAATTATATCGAACATTCGACAACAACGAAAAAAGAGAAAAAAAGCGGACCTATCGCAGAAGGCCTAGTTAGATTTGCTCAAGCATTTGCCACAGCTTACGCACAAGCTAAAAGCCTCACCACTAGAAACATTGATATTCAAGCGTAATCCTATAGGCCGAAGGTTCGCTTCGGCCCTCGAACCTATCCTCCGATTCTTAACAAATGATATTTGCGCTGATTTTGAGCAGATTTTTGTAATTTGAGACGAGAGCCATATTGCATCAATATGGCCGAGGATCAAAGTGCAAAAAGATGCCAAAAGCACGCAAAGATCATTGTTAAGAATCGGAGGATAGGTTCTCCATCTGTATAAAAGTTTTTTTACCGAAATGAGAATTCGCTAGCCTATTTTTGGGAAGATATGGCATGAACGTTGCTCAAGATGGGAAAAACAGAAGAAAGATTGCCAAATGCGATTGGCCCTTACGGAATTGTCCAGAGTTTGGGCAAAGGCGGCATGGGCGAGGTCTATTTGGCCAAAGATCCAATGTGCGGCCGCCACGTTGCACTGAAACGGATCCGTCCAGAACTTCGGCTTAACAAAACGATCCAAAATCGGTTTTTAAGAGAAGCTCAGGTTGCCAGCGCTTTAAGCCACCCGTCCATCGTACCCATTTTGGCCATCCAGACCATCCCCCCCGACGTCTACTACACGATGCCTTATGTCGAAGGAGTTACCTTGCGACAGATTCTAAGGGCAAATCGGGAGCAGGGCGGCCACCCAGTCATCAAATCGATCCCCTCTTTGGCCCGTATCTTCCTCCAGGTTTGCGAAGCGGTCGCATACACCCACTCTAAAGGGATCTTGCATAGAGACCTCAAGCCCGAAAACATCATTGTCGGTAAATATGGCGAGGTGATGATTTTAGATTGGGGAATCGCCGATTTCATCGATCAAATTGGGAAAGACGAACCGCTCCCCGCAAGTAAAATTTCTGGCGAGGATTTAACTAGGCCAGGGAAAATCACAGGGACGCTCGCCTACATGGCGCCTGAGAGACTCACCGGCAAATCCTCTTCTGTTCAGACAGATCTCTATGCTCTCGGGGTTATTTTGTATCAGATGCTCACTATGCAGCTCCCCTTCCAGCGCAAGACAATCGCCGCGTTCCGCAAACAGGTGCACAACGAGCAGCTGATCGATCCGGTCGAAATGGCTCCCTATCGGGACATCCCCCATCAGCTATCCGAAGTGTGCCGCAGATGTCTCGCCCGTTCTGAAAAAGAGCGGTATCCCAACGCTGAGGCGCTCATTGGAGAGATCAAGAGCTACGTCGAGGGGCGCCCAGAATGGGTTTTGGCTGCGGAACTGAAGCCTGACAGAAAAGACGACTGGCAATTCCAAGAAAATATCCTCCTCGCAAAAAACATCGCGATCACCCGCAGCATCGATGTGACCGAATGGGCCGAGCTGATGATCTCTAAGTCGGCGTTTGCAAACAATATGCGCCTAGAGGCTGAAGTGCGCCTGAGCGAAAAAGGGCACGGCTTGGGTTTTCTTTTAAGCGTTCCCGAGGAACGGCACAGTCTTGAAGAGGGATATTGCCTATGGATTGGCCACGCCGCTTGCAAACTCTTCCGAAATAACGTACAGCTCCTCGAATCGAAGATTCTCCAGCCAAAAACATGGCACCAAATTGTGATTGAAAAAGTGGACGACCACTTGAAATTCTTCGTCGATGGAAAGCTGAAACTAAACTTTGTAAGCCACTTGCCCCTCGCTGGCAATCACGTAGGCCTCATCCACAAAGATGGCGATTTTGAGCTGAAAAACTTAAAAATTTTTGATGCGAGCCACAACGCTATGGTCGGATGCCTCGCCGTGCCGAACGCCTTTTTAAGCCACCGCCTTTACGACACCGCTCTTCAGGAATACCGGAGGATTGGACAATCGTTCCCTGGCAGAATGGAGGGGCGTGAAGCTCTTTTCCGCGCAGGACTCACCATCATTGAAAAAGCGCGCGCTGAAGAAAATGATCAGCTCTATCACCTCGCTTTGAAAGAATTCGAAAAGCTCTACCGAACTCCAGGCGCTCCCCTTGAATATTTAGGCAAATCGCTCGTATATGAAGCGCTTGGCGATATCGAGGAAGAGGCGAAATGCCTTGAGCTTGCGCTCCGCAAATTCCCCGCGCACCCGCTCCTTCCGATGCTGAAGGAACACATCGTCTACCGGATGCACGAGAGTTCGCTCAATAACCGGGAAGCGGCCTATCGGATTATCCTTTTGGCCATCCGCCATATTCCAGACCTTTTGGAAAACACCGATACACGCCACCTCATCGATAGTCTTGAGGAGAACTGGGAAACATTGCCCTTCATTGAAAAGTGCGATGACCGACTCAACTCAATTGCGATTCTCCTCGCTTTCTGGCTTGCCAAAGTACCCATTCTCGTTGAGATCGCCCAAGGCGTGAGGGACAATGACGTCCTCTTTAACAACGCCCTGGTTTGCCTGCAGGAACTGGAAGCGAGCGATGCATTGGAAAAATTCCTTCCGAAAAAACCTCGGAAGAAAAAGACGCTCGTTGTTTGGAATGCGCTCATCAATAAAAAATTAACCGAGGCCAAAGCGGTATTCGATAAATTCCCCGAAGCGATCCATCAAGATACTTCCCATCTCCATTTTCCCTATGGGGCCTACCTATTCCTCACAGAGGGTCGCGAAGCGGCTTTCCGCCATTTCGGCACCGTCCTAGAAACTCCCTATCCCCCCACGACAGCCCTCCCCAGTCTTTTCCTTACGAACCGGCTTGAGGGATGGCTTGAACACGCATTCTGGTGGGAGAAAAAAGAGCTCCACCGGCAGATCGAACTTTTTTATCGCTGTGTAGGAAAAAAGTGAATCTGTTAAGCTTTTAGGCTATGAGCGAACTGCCTAAAGCCTTTGATCCGAAACTCGTTGAAGAGAAGTGGTACTCCTTTTGGGAAAAAGGGGGCTATTTCCACGCCGATCCCCACTCTAAAAAAGACCCTTACTGCATCGTAATTCCCCCACCTAATGTCACTGGCGTACTCCATATGGGCCACGCTTTGGTCGACACTTTGCAAGATATTCTGATCAGATGGAAGCGGATGCTTGGATTTGAGGCCCTCTGGATCCCAGGAACAGACCACGCAGGGATCGCCACACAAACTGTCGTAGAGAGAAATCTCTTTGCCAAGACGGGCAAACGGCGTAAGGATTTCAGCCGCGAAGAATTTTTAGCCCACGTTTGGGAATGGAAAGAGCTCAGCGAAGGGCAGATTTTGGGCCAATTGAAGAAATTGGGCTGCTCCTGCGATTGGTCCCGCCTCCGTTTCACGATGGACGAAGGGTGCAATAAAGCGGTCCGAGCCTGCTTCAAAAAAATGTTCGACGAAAAGCTCATCTATCGGGGCGATTACCTAGTGAACTGGGACCCTGTTGCGCAAACGGCCCTCTCAGACGATGAAGTGGAGCACGAAGAGCGCGATTCATTCCTCTGGCACATTCAGTATCCAGTTGTCGGCGGCGGCCACCTCGTTGTCGCAACCACCCGTCCCGAAACGATGCTCGGCGATACGGCAATCGCAGTCTATCCAACCGATGTTCGGTACGCCCATCTCATCGGAAAACAAGTCAAACTCCCCCTGACCGGCAGACTCATCCCAATCGTTGGCGACCCTTTCGTAGATCCTGCATTTGGATCGGGCGTTGTGAAAATCACCCCCGCGCATGACTTCAACGACTTCGAAGTGGCCCAAAGGCACAAGCTCCCCTACCTGAACATCATGACCCCAGATGGGCGGATCAAAGAGGGAACTTATGCTGGCCAGACGATGGAAGAGGCCCGTGAATCGGTTCTCAAAGACTTAAAAGAGCTCGTTGTGAAGAAAGAGCCGCACAAACTCCGAGTCGGCATCTCTTACCGTTCTAAAGCTGTGATCCAACCCTATCTCTCCAAGCAGTGGTTTGTCAAAATGACCCACTTCAAAGAGAAGCTCATCTCTGCGGTGAAAGAGAAGCGGGTTGATCTCATCCCTTCTTATTGGGAACAGACCTATTTCCATTGGATTGAAAACTTGCGCGACTGGTGCATTTCCCGCCAACTTTGGTGGGGCCACCGGATCCCTATCTGGTATAAAGGCGATGAGATCCTTTGCTACGAGGGCGAAGGAGAACCTCCAGGCGAAGGATGGACCCAAGATCCCGATGTGCTTGACACCTGGTTTTCATCTGCCCTTTGGCCCTTCAGCACACTCGGCTGGCCTGATAAAACAGCAGATCTGAAAAAATTCTACCCTACAGCTACCCTCATTACCGGCCATGACATCCTCTTCTTCTGGGTTGCTCGAATGATCATGATGGGCGAATACGTCATGGATCAAGTCCCCTTTAAGGAAACTTTCCTCCACGGCCTCATCTACGGCAAATCGTACTGGCGCAATACCTCGCATGGCGCAGCCTATGTGAAAGTGGACGAGAAGAAAAAGTACGACCTCGGAGAACCAACGCCCAAAGATGTCGAGTCGAAATGGGAAAAAATGTCCAAATCGAAAGGGAATATCATCGATCCCCTTGAACTCATCGATGAATATGGGACCGATGCGATCCGTCTCGCCCTCTGTTCAAGCGTCACCCATGCAAGACAGATCGATCTCGATCTCCGCCGCTTTGAAGAGTATAAGAATTTCGCCAACAAAGTGTGGAACGGCTCCCGCTTCGTGATGATGAACCTCGAAGGATTTACCTCCGAGAGTTTAAGCCAAGGACTCGATCTCTCCCTCCTTACACTTGAAGACAAATGGATCCTCTCTGTACTTAACCGCGCAACACTCGAAATCAACAAATGCCTCACAGAATACACATTCGATAGAGCCGCTACCCGCGCCTATGAGTTCTTCTGGAATGATTTCTGCGCCAATTATGTCGAGCTGGTAAAACCTGTCCTTTTTGGCAAAGTGGGCACGCCTGAACTAAAAGCCAACAAGCAGCGGCTCCTCGTGATCCTCCTCTCCAATTCGATCCGCCTCCTCCACCCGATATCTCCATTCATCACCGAAGAGATTTTTTCCCTTCTCAAGGCCCACTTCCCCTCTCTAGAAAAACACAAAACCGATCCTTACACTCATGAAACGATCCAAGCGCTCCTCTCCCCTGCATGCATCGCTGCCCCATACCCGCAAGTTCTCGGTAAAGTAGACGAAGAAATTGAGGCGACTTTCCAGGAAATGAACGAACTCGTCCGCCAAGTTCGCAACATCCGTGCAGAGATGGCCCTTCCTCCATCAGAGAAAACAGAACTCTTTATTCTGGGAACGCCCCATGATTGGAAAACGGCGGAAGAGCACCAAAATATCCTCACCGCCCTAACCCCCACGGCGAAGATCACCTTCACCACGCATGAGCCCGTATCCTTTGGAGCTAGCGCCCTTGTCGGCAAATTGAAGCTGATGATCCCTATCCCTGAATCGATGAAAGCGAAAGAGAAAGCGCGCCTTGAAAAAGAGCGTGAAAAGCTCGACAAGCTCTTCGAATCGACTCAAGGGAAATTGGCAAATGAAGAATTCCGCTCCCGCGCACCCCGCGAAGTGGTCGAGAAGCTAGAACTTGCCCTTGCCCAAACACAAAAGCAACTCTCTGATATCGCCGTCAAGCTGAAGAGCTTCCAGTAACTTATTGAGATAGGTTCTGACCAAACACAAAAGCAACTCTCTGATATTGCCCTTAAGATGAAAATCTTTTAAAGGGACAACCGACAGCACATTCATCTCACGATTTATATTTACAATATATAAAACTTATATTAAAATTTAAATTAAGGCGACGGGTAATCGCTATTAAAAATAACTAAAAGGATAATATCATGGAAATCTCCAACATTAGCGCTAATTTTTCAATTCTAGCTCAGTCAACTTTAGAGCAAACAGCAGCACAAGCATCAAACCCAATATCAAATGAACAAGTTGGCTCGCCAATCGAGTCTTGCGTAGCAGAATAAATTATCTCACTAATGGCCTGATATACACATATCAGGCCATTTTTATTTTATAAAAAATCGGAATTACTTTCTGTGTACATCATTAACACCAGTTATTAAAATATAAATATGGTGAGGTACACCTAAATTCACAATACTTGAATTATACAAATAATAAAATAAAGGAACGTATGGAAATCTCAAGCATCAACAACATAAATGTTACACTCGCAGCGATTAGCAACGACAATTTAGAAACCAAAATGGCTGAAGAATCTAATCCCTTATCTCAGCATAATGGCGTGAATTATTCTTGTTCAGCAACTTGCGCAGGACAAAAATAACGAGATATTTTATTCAAATACGAGAGCTTCGGGGAGGTGTTCCCCAGCTTTTGTTTGTCTTAGGAGCTGATAGCCTATACCAGATAGGCCCTGCATAAAACCGGGACTTTGAATAGTATCGGGGAGATCGTAATAAAGACGGAAAACTCCCCTTTCACTATATCTCATTAAGTAGAGAGCCGTCTGCTTTTGAGCCATTTCTTTTAAATCAGTCCGTTTGAGTATTTTCCCCGCATCCCAGAGAACAGTTGCCCTCCCAAAATTCCCGCAGCAGAGATGGTCCAAATTAGCGATTAAATGCTCCACAGTCGAGTCAACGCTGTGTTTGGTGTCTTCGGCGCAATTAAGAGTTGGAAGGGCGTAAAGACGGGATAGGGCGACTCCTGGAGCCCCGTGGCACCAACTGCAATTAGAATAATTGTCTTCTGCTACCCTTAAATCGGGCCAATTCTTATCTTTATTGGAATAGAGGCTTGATTCGTAGGCAAACCCTTTTTGAGCAGCTTCAAAGTACCTTTTATCTCGAGTGATCTCATAAAGCTTCAGTAGAGCGTAGGCGATCCCAGCAGTTCCATGTGAAAAACCGCAGAGATATTTGTTTTCCATCGTCTCCCAGGTCATGTGAGATCCAATCAGCTTTCCCCTAGAAAGAAGATGGTTTCCCGCAGTTATCGCCAGATCGAGCACCGCTTTCTCAGGCGCCAATCTATATAGGGAGAGCATGGTGAGGATAAAACCAGCCGAACCGGAAATGATGTCTAGGGATGTATCCATCTCAATTTTCTTATTTTCTATTAGGGGGATGATATCTAAAGCACATTTGAGATAGTCAGGACGATTGAGAATTTTCGACAGGGTGCTAAAGGCATACACAACGCCGCCTGAACCCGACATAGCTCCAATATAAAGGAGGAGTTTCATCGCATCCTTCTCTTCTCTATAGGGCCTAATCAGTTGAGAAACAAGATCTTCGGAGACTTTTGAAAACTTAGGCTTTTGAAGAATTTTGCCGAGTACTCCTAAAAAGAATGCGATCCCTGTCGTCCCAGAATAAAAATTGGTCGAAATGGGCTGAAAAATAAACCGTTCGATTTGAGGGTCTAATTCCAAACTGATCCAAGCCAAACTTCCATCAGAGAGCGGCTGGGCTAGGGATAGTATTTTTTCTCCAATCTGATCGGCGAAGGAGAGAATTTCCCTTTCGCTTAATATCGGGCCCGCTTTTTTGGGATCGTAGGGGGCATATTTATAATTCTTAGGACCGTCCGATATTTTGAGATAATAGAGAGAGTGGTCGATGTATTGGAGCTGAAGCTTTAAATCCGACTCATCTAAATTCTGAATTTTCTGTGTCACCTGTTCTTTAGCCGGCTGCTCAAAAAAATCGAGGGCCACTTTTTCAGTTCCAAGGTATAGAGAGGTGTCCGAGGGAGAACTCAGAAAGAAAGGGATATCTCCCATGAGGAGAGCATCTTTTTCCTTTTGAGCAATCTCCTTCAGGTAAGGGGAATCTTTCACTGTCGAAAATCGGGTGAGGATATCGAGAGTTTTTTCAGTTTCTTTCTCTGAGCGCATCAATTGAGGATCGGTTAATCGCTGCAAAATCTGGAAATAAAGCTCAGTTGGCCGGAAAATACAGCGGACGGGGTGCTGAAATAGATCTTCCAGAAGGCTTAAGATCTCTTCCTTATGATTCATAAAACGGCGGTACATTTTTTCAAAGCCCCTGAGAAGATCGGGAACAAACGAAGAAACTGGAACGAGTTTCCCTTTATACTTTGGCCGTGGAACTGAAATGTGGATCTTCTTCTTCACGAAGGCAAATTGCATATTGTCTGTATTGACATCTTGCCATTCAGCAATCAGGCGGGGAAGCTCCTGCTCTTCTTCTGCCGAAAGGGGGGAAATATCCATCCTTTTTTGCGCAGCCAGGCCAAAACTCGGAAGAAACCCGGTTCGAAATACAGAATGATTCCACACCGTTAACTCAGGAAGAGTTCTAGTTTGCTTGACCGATGGGTGGAAAAGCGACTCGAGATCTATCAGAACAGGGTGTTCGCCTGAGGCAATCACATTTTCGTAATGGCAATCGGTCCCCTCGAGAATAAACATCAGGCTGATCAACATCCCCAGCCTTTCAAAATAGAGCTTAAGCTCCTCTTCAGTTTCGCAAGGGAGGGTTTCGATGAATTCAACCCACCCATACTCGCCTCTATCGAGGATTTTATAGACCTTCAGCCCCAATCCCAACTTTTTTAGAAATCGATTGTAGGCGGCATCGAGAGCTAGCGGCTTGGGTTTATAGATCAGCTGAAGCCCATTTTCAAATTCAATTCGGTAAACCGATCGATTCCCAAAGTGGAGATCGGAAAGAGACGCGGATAGATCGGATACTTTTCCTAATTTCTTAGTCAAAAACGTTTCTTCGATATTCAAAAGATCCCGATTTAGCCTGGAGAGAAGTTCTACCGCCTGCTCGACCCAAAGCAGTATAGAATCAGCTACAGTTCTGGCTAAAGGAGGGAAGTGAAAAAACATCTCCTCTTGATATTTGGGATCTGGAACGATTTTCTCAATGAAAAATAGGTAGTTGGATTTGGGGCTATCTCCGTGAAGTTTCTTTTCGAGCTTGGCGAGATGCAGAAGGGCGGCCATTGTGGGGGCGCATCGGAATGAGAGCTCCTTCTTGAGCTTTTCCTTTAATAGACCGGCCGCATTAGTGCTGAGAATTGAAAAATCATTCCCCGCCCTCTTCCTCACCTCATTTAGACCGAATTCAGCCCATACTTCGAAGATCTCTCCCATGGGGAGGTCGGTATGGGGAGGCTTATAAGTAGCTGGATATGAAAGCCCAGCTAATTTCTCGAGCAACTGAAGACGCGACGATGGGCTGATATTCTCCATAGCATTTCATATATCAGCCCCATGCACCGAACACAACTAAGAATCAGACTGAGCGGATAAAAACACAGATGTCCTTGAAACATTCATCGAACCAAACGCGAGATCCATTTGATCGGGCCTGTCTTGGATAGATACCTTTCGTACAGCCTTTGAACTCACATGATGAGATGGTTCCAATGTTAAATCGAAGTCGGGAGGGAGTACAGGAGCAGGCTTAGGACCCATACTTTTTGAAGAAACTGATTTGGGAGCGGCCGGCTTAGGTTCTGCGGTGGAAGCTTGAGGTGATGTAGCTGATTGTACGGGTGTTGTCATAAATTCCTTTTTTTGATGAAAATCTCAAAAAGGATAACTGATCATCGAATACTTTAAAACCTAAAATCAACTCATTCATTTGAAATTGATTTTCTTTACTATCTTTGCTAAACTTTACGCGCAAATCCAAGGAAATCAAATGACAACTGCAGTTAAAAAAGAAAATTATTCCGCTTTTGTTCAAGCGCCAGCACAAACTTACACACAGCCTAAATTAAATGAACGGGTCTCATCGAGCGTCCAAAGCTCCTTTCATTGCAAGATGTCTGATGAGAATTGGAATGCCGAAGATGCCTACAAGGAAGGCATTAGATCATTAGCCCAAGGTCAGATACTTTCGGCTCTGAAGCACTTTTCATTAGCGATCAATTTGCATCCCGATTTTCCCGATGCACTCTATATGCGCGCATCGATCTATATTCAGCAGCAAAGTTTAGGGGCTGCGGTGAAAGACCTGAAAAAAATCATCACCCAATTTGAAGTAAATGCAGGATCCTTTACGGCTCCATTAGGGCCATTTGAATTACGGGTCATCGAACAACTAGCCTCTCTCCATTTACAAATGGGAAATTATCCTTCGGCCATAAGCTGCACTCTAAGAGGGTTGCATCACGATCTAAAAGCAATAAATTTTCTGATGCTTTCAGCTAGAATCTACGTGGGGCTAGGCGATATCCATTCTGCTCTAAAAGAAGTCGAAAAAATTCTAACAATTCAGCCGGGCCACCACGAAGCTACTACTTTATACAGCAGTCTAAGAATGAACAAAGCTCAGAACGCAACTCCATCATCACCACCTATCTCAGCTCCTCCCATGGAGTTCATGGAAGAAGCTGTACCTGAATGCGGCCTTCAATAGGAATCGCTCAATCTAATTATATGGATCATGCTATCATGCCGAATTCCTAGTTCGCCTAGCGTCTGCGCATCATCTACGAGAAAATGTTCAGAATCAATGAACAATCTCTGTAAACGAACCGGGAAATCTACTTTCTCACTGATCGCTTGCTTAAGTTGACCGACAGTTGTTGCGGGGCTAAAGGGAATTTTAGCAACCTCGCCAAACATGCCCCCAATTGTTACAACGTCAGGGCAGTGAGATCTATCAGCGCATCTTTCTACGCAAAACCGGACAAATGTCTCAGTGTAGTCGTGCATATCCCATGCTCTAGTACGTACTTGGCCAGTCTGAGGCACTTCATCCGCGTCTGAAAGCTCTCCTTTAGAAAGGGAATTGCGCGTTTCTCTACCCATATACATACTGTACACAACGTGATCCTTGCCCCACTTCAAAGAGATGTGTTCTGGGGCGATGCCTATCTGTCCACCAATAAACGTTTTAAGAGCAGCTGCGGTCACTTTTCCTGCTACGGGCATGGTAACAGAATAGAATGGTTGTTTTGTTTCTAGCGGAAGTTCATGGGTCGTTGAATTGATAAAATAACCGGCGGTTATCCTTCCTGCTGGGCTAGCCATATAATTATCCTAGTACTCTGTTTGCAAAATTTTTGCCGTTTCGGCTGCGTGAAAGCGCCAAAAATCGACGATCGTAAAGTGCCTTGTATTGGTTTAATACTAGGCACTTTAC
>JANPFC010000033.1:0-2160 GCA_031423235.1 Chlamydiota bacterium
GCAGATTCTTTTGTCTCGTTCTCGTTTGTGTTGCGCTATGAGCTGAGCCCGCTCAGCATCGCTTAAGAAAATCATGCTCAATATTTTGCATGTCAAGCCAAATTTTTATCAAACCGATTCTTGAATCACGAACGGTATAAATTGCTTTAAGGTCCACCTGCTATTCGTGGTCAGGCCCATAGGCACGCCACCAGTTGTCTTTCCGAACTATTAAAGTGGGGCGCCACAAACTGCCCAACGTGATGCACTTTCGTGCTCACAAGGATTATTAAGGCGTGGTCACCCCGGTAAATCAAGGTTCCTTTGAGGTTTTTGCTTTAGGTATTCGTTTTTGGTTCTTGTTTAGTTCCTTAAAGTCATAACTTCGAGGGTTGTCTTAAACAACTCCCCCTTCTAAAGCCTTTTTTCAGGCTGCTGCGTCACTTGAATTTTGCCCATCGATTTTATATAAACACTTCTTTTTAAAACAGGCTCGGATATGCCCGATAAGGCGTCTTGCTATTGCAACGATCGCCTTCTTGCTCCCCGCTTTCACTGATATTCGATCAAATGTTTCTCTTAAATGGAGATCTTTTTGGATAGCTTTCCAGGCCGCTAATACTAGGACTTTTCTAATGACGGTTTTCCCCTGCCTACTGATGTGGCCTTTTCTAATATGTCCGCCCGATGAATGCTCAGATGGAGTAAGCCCTGTATAGCTGAACAACTGCCGTTCGTTTTCAAAGTAAGACATGTCTTCAACTTCATTTGCCAAAATTCGGGCTCCCACAGGGCCAATCCCGGGGGTGCTCCTATAAACTGCTTCCAAGGCACAGTCTTCTTCGGCTTGCTTGGCCATCTCGGTATCGATGCTTTTGATTTTTACAGTGAGTTGTACCCACAGATCTATAAGGTGGTTAAGGGCGTATCGTACCCCATCTCTAATGGACAATTTTTTGAGACTTTCCATCCATTTAAGACTGACTTTTTGTTTGGCAGTCGGAGAAATAAGGCCGTACTGATGCAGCAAAGCTTTGATCTGATTGGCAACTCTCATCCTGTGTTCAACAACGGTATCGCGTATTCTTGATAGGGCTCTCTTTTCCTCACGTTCCTCGCTGGGGACATGGATCCCTTTCAGTCGATTCGCCGCTAATTGAGTTGCTATTTTTAGAGAATCCCTTTTATCCGTTTTGACTCTATCGCCAACGGCAACTTCAATCCCCGCGGCATGAACGACAATATTTTTTATGCCCCCTAATTCGAGTATTCGATGAAGGTGAAATCCAGAGAAACCAGCTTCGTAGGCACTTTCTACCAATGCACCAGGAAAATACTTCTTGCAAAAGGCCACAAGTCCTTCAGGACTTGCTGCTAAGGTTGCCTTTTTTGCTACAATACCCTCACAGATCGCAGTGACAGCGTAGGTCTTTTTGTGCACATCTATTCCCAAATATATTTTCTTGGATGTATAGTTTTTCATGACGGTTCTCCTAAGTTTGGTGACTTAAAGCTTAATTTTTAAGCTAGAGAACCGTCCTTGTGCAAGAGGGAAGTTTCTTGCCCAGGATCAGCTATCTGATATTCAGCATAGCAACTGCCCATCCTTTTATCCTGTTAATTGGCCATGTCAATCGAGAGTCATTTCGGAATGAATTTCAAGTAAGCTTCGCCAAGAGGGAAATCTTCCTCTTTGCCCGCAAAAAGCCCGATCATTTTCGTCGCAAGCAATTTTCCGAGCTGAACGCCCTCTTGATCAAATGAGTTAATCCCCCAAATAAATCCCTGAAAGGCGACCTTGTTCTCGTAATAGGAAAGGAGCGCGCCTAATGCATACGGAGTCAACCGCTCGCCGAGCAAGATCCGATTCGGCCGATTACCTGGGAAAAACTTATTCGGGTTGGAGCTTTTCTGTCCCACTGCAAGTGCAATCGATTGCGCAAAGAGATTGGAGAGGAGCTTTTCTTGCGAAGTGGTCCCTTGGATTTCTAGATCTCGTTCATACTGGCTTTTGTGGAAACCGACGAATTCCAATGGGATGATATCTGTTCCCTGGTGAATCAATTGGTAGAACGAATGCTGTCCATTTGTTCCCGGCTCGCCCCAAATGATCGGACCAGTTGGGAATTGGACTGCATGGCCTGTCTTATCGATCCGTTTACCGTTCGATTCCATGTCGAG
>JANPFC010000034.1:0-4636 GCA_031423235.1 Chlamydiota bacterium
TGACCAATTTCAATGTGAGATTATTACGTGAGGGGATACGTCGACTTAAAGTTTAATTGGCTCTGTGAGCTCTGTGTTCTCTAGCGAACTTTGTTCGCGGGTGGTAAAAAATTTCCCGATTCTCGAATTTTCTTCGGTATAATCGCCTCAATAGTGCTCCTTTACCAAAAACTTACGAGTCAATAGAATAGCCCCGAAATTTTAACAGGGAGGTTTATATGTCAGTTCAAACAACAAATGAAATAAGCAAAGTAATTTTAAAAGTTGGAGTTGAAGCAGCAGCGGTTGCGTGGGCAGCCACAGCAATAACTAGTCCGATTGGCGCGCTTGGCGGAGCCCTTTTTGGAGCGGTGCGATCAGTTACGCGCATTCCTCTCAATTACATTGGGGAACGGTTCTTAAATTCAAATAATCCTTCAGCAGAACCTGCCGCTAGAGTTCTTGCTGCCGCGATCGTGATCTTTGGAAGTTTTGCCGCTGCTTGGGGAGCTCTCGCAGCTGCAGGGATTTCAATAACTGTAACGCATATGGTCAGTTTGGCAGTTACAAGTCTCTTTACCCAATTTGGGATTGAGCTGTTCTTGGCCTGCCTCACACGGCAATCCGTTCCCGCCGCCCGCCACTAAGAGACTTCAGTTAGGAAAGCCACGTTGGGTATATCGCAGAGGGAAAATTAATTGTTTTTTCTCTGCGTCTCTCTCGTCTCGGGATTTGCGAAGCGCTATCTCTTTCCTCTTAATCGCCGTGGACGAGATCTTGGGCTCGAAGACAAGCTTTCCAGGTTGAAAACTGGGGATTGCTCTCATCAGTGAAATAGAGATTGTCGAGCCCAATTTGCTTTACAAGGCCTGCCCGAAGGAAAACATGCCACACCTCTTCGGTTAGCCCGCTAATGACCAGGAAACGGCCCGTTGCGTTGAGATTTTCGTACAGCCGCAAGATCGCAAGACACATGGAAGCATCCATGTGGTAGACATTGTTGAGGCGGAGCACGATGGCAAGCGTCTTTCTATCTTCTGCAATATTCTGAAGCGCGCTCTGGAAAAAGTCAGCCGACGCAAAATACAACTCTCCTGCAATCCCGATGATCCTCACTTTCCTATGGATATCCTCTTTCGGGCTCACAATCATGAGACGCCCTTTCGAGTTGAAAGCGTACTCCACTAAGTGGGGGGTGGACGATTTACGGAGATACGTTGCGATTGAAATAATGATTCCGATAAAAAATGCGATATCGAGGCTGAAAATCAAGCAGGAGAAGAAGGTGATGAGAAACACCCACGCATCCTCGCGGGTTGCGTGAAAACAGAGCTTGATCTCGTTCCAGTTCATCAAAGCGGGCACAGTAGCCATCAAAAGAGCCGCAAGAGCCGCTAGCGGGATGTGCTGAACGAGAGGCCAGCAGAAAATGATGATGATCGCCGTAAAAATACCGCTCAATATCGCAGCCAAACGGGTCTTGGAACCCAGGCGGAAGCTGAGAGTCGTTCGGGTCGCGCTGCCGGATGCCGGCAAAGCCCCGTAGAGAAATGAGAGAATCGCGTTGCTGACGCCAAGGCCGAACACATCTTGGTTTACCTGAACCTGGTGGCCAGATTTGCCCGCAAAAGTTCGGGAGATCGAGAAGACCTCAAGAATGGCCAAGAAGGAGATCGCAACAGCTGCCGGGAAAACCTTGTTGAGTAAGGAAAGATCGATCAGGGGAAATGTAAATTCGAGACTAGGCTCCGTTGCCAGTTTGTAATCTCCCAGTCGAGAAACCGCCGATTCGCCCAGCCAATAATCGAGCCCATAGGCGGCGAAACCTGCGATCCCAAGCATGATTAGAGCATCGGGCCAATTCTTCGCCATCCTTCTAAGGAGAATCAACGCGGCCAAGCTTAAAAATCCAACTAGTAGCGTCGGCCACTTTAGCTGGAAGATGTGGGAGAAGAAGACCCATATTTTCAAAAGAACCGAATCGGCCTTAATATCTGGAGAAATCCCTGTGAAATAAAAGAGCTGCGTGACGACGATCGCCACAGTGATACCCGCAAAATACCCGAGCACTACCGGCCTACTGACGAATTGGAGCAATTTGCTCACATTGACAAAAGCTGAGGCGATCTGGATGATCCCCATGATCACCACGATTTGGGTCAAAATGTGGAGTACGATAGCCTCCCGCTCTGCGCCAACGGCATTTTCATAGTAGGCGGAGAGGATCTCGGCGATCGATGTTTGGATTAAAATTGCAGTACCGGTGCTGGGGCCCGAAATCACATGGCGGGAAGAGCCTAAAGCCGCGGCAAAAATCGTCCCGAAAATAGCAGAGAATAGCCCCGCTGTTGGAGGGAGGCCTGCGAGAAGCGAATAGGCGATCGATTGGGGGATGGTCATCAGGGCGACAGCAAGGGCCGCCCACATATCGTTACGCAAATAGGAAAAGCTATATTCCTTCCATTCTTCCAGGAAAGGGGTGAAGGAAATAGCTCTTGGCCGCGGCAATCTCATAGTTTCAGTGTAAGGACTGGTGTAAAAAAAAACTAGAGAAGCCGAGGTTCCGACGCCGCAGGAGCTTGTTTGCCTCGTAGTTCGAGGGTGAGTGGGCACCCACTAAAACCGTAAACATCCCTGAAGTTATTCAGGATATATTTCTTATAGGTATCAGTCATCAGCGTCGGATTATTGACGAAGAGGATAAATTTAGGCGGGTTTGTCTCCACCTGGGTCATGTAATAGATCCGGAGCCGCTTTCCAATCATGAGAGGAGGATGGTATTTCTGCAAACAGCCTTCAATGAATTTATTCAAGCCGCCTGTCGTGATCCTCATTTTCCTCTGCTCATAGACCGATTTGATGAGGGGGAAGATCTTGTCGAGATTTCGTTCTTTGGCAGCCGAGATGAACAGCTTCGGGCAGTGGTTGAGGAACGGAACTTCTTCCTTAACGCCCCTTAAAGCATGCTCCATCTTGAAGTTCTTCATCAGATCCCATTTATTGAAAATGAGAATGCAGCTTTTGCCCCGCTCTTCAATGTAGCTGGCAATCCGTTTTTCCTGCGTTGTAAACCCTTCGAAAGAATCGAGAATCAGAAGGCAGACATCGGCTTTTTCAATCGCTTCATCGGTACGGATCGCAGCGAATTTATCGACCACCTCTGTTTCCGCCTTCTTCCGTCTGATACCCGCTGTGTCGATCAAAACGTAATCTTGGCCATCATGAGTGACCGCGGCGTCGATCGCATCGCGAGTAGTCCCTGCAATCGGGCTTACAATGGATCGCTCTTCATGGAGAAGGTGGTTTAAAAGAGTGGACTTGCCCACATTCGCTCTACCGACAATTGCGACTTTAATTCCCTGCAGAGAATCGACCACAACCGGTTCTTCCACTTCGGGAACAAGTGCGAAGACCTTTTCGAGCAGCTCTGCAATTTGATAGCCTTGGATCGCAGAAACGCCAATTAAATCTCTAACCGCCAGAGAGTGGAAATTGTGGATCCTTACTTCTTCGCTCATCTGATCGATTTTATTCACAGCCACGACGATCGGCTTTTTGGCGTGGAGAAGGATCTTTGCCACCTCTTCATCGAGAGGATGGGGGCCGATCTGTCCGTCGACAACGAGGATGACTGCGTCGGCCTCGGCTATAGCGATCTGTGCTTGCCGCCGAATCTCCTGATTGAATGGCATCGTCTCCGATGTGTCGATCCCGCCTGTGTCGATTAAAATAAACGAACGGCCGAACGCTTCAGCCTCAGCATATAGGCGATCGCGAGTGATCCCCTCTTGTTCATCGACAATGGAAATCCGTTTTTGGCAGATTCGGTTAAAAAGGGCAGATTTCCCCACATTGGGGCGGCCTACTAAAGCAATTTTTGGCAGCATATTTTTCATTTGTTGCGAGGATTATAGAGGATTAGCTACTGAGGTTCAACTCTTTTATTACGATATGAAAAAAACAAATCCCGAAGTATAATACTACCCGGGTAGGGTTAATTATGACTATTGAAACATTACATAGTAATAGTTTTGGTTTGCGCGCTGATTTGCTCAAGTTAAAACAACAATGGGGCAGAAGCACTCTATTGAAAAGTCTTTTCTTCGTAGCGGCGCTTGCGGCGGGGATAGCTGCGATTATTTTTTTGGGAGCGAACATTAATTTTTTAGCAATAGGGATAGGAATAACTCTGATATCTAGTTTTGCGATCTATCATTATTTTAATCACTATCGTCATACAACGAATATTTTCAATCGAGCGGCCTCAGCCGTCGTCGCCTACTGACCCCAGGGCGGGGAAGCCCCCTGCACCCCCATTTTTTTACCACAGATATACGATACCACAGAGGCGGGGGGGGGGGCCCCGCACCCCAAAAAATTATATTCTTTTGGGGTGCGCGAGGGCTTCCCTCGCCTCTGTGGTATCTTATCTCTGTGGTAAAAAAAAAGGGGCAGCGGGGGCGTTTCGCCCCGACTGCTTAGGAACTGTCAAAGAATAAACTAAAGCATTTCGAAGCCATCAGAGCCGTCCATCTTTGGCCCATCTTTCGTCGGCCATATAGGGACTATATGGCCCTCCTCAAGATGATTCAAATCTGGACGACTCTGAGGCTCCTAAATACTTTAGTTTATTCTTTGACAGTTCCTTAGAGGAAGC
>JANPFC010000035.1:0-4957 GCA_031423235.1 Chlamydiota bacterium
CTAAAACTGGAGATTGGAGAGTGATCGTCCCCACTGCCGACACGCAAATATCGCCATAGAGGTGATTGCCAGTATTGGCTACAAAGTGCCCCCCATGTCCAATAGATGAATCGGCAAAGCCAAGGGGGGGCGCGGTGTTGCTTGAATTGAGGAGAATATTTCCGCTTGCATCCACAGTGATGATCGCCGTCGCATCCGTAGAAATATCTTGGCCGGAGAGTGAGACATGTCCTACATAACAGCCTCCAATCCCGCTTCCAGACAAGAGACTGAGGTTGCGGCAAGCGACATCGATCGGGCCTGTAGCGAGAAAACCAACAACCGCAGTATTGAACACGCCAATCGACGAGGTCGTGGAAGCTCCTCCGTTAATGATGATGTCGGGCCTTGAGCGATTGCACCGATTGGCAATCGCTGGATCGCCGACAATGGTCAATCCGTTTTGCGACCCTACATTGGAAGCGGAATTGATCGTTATCGTATTTCCAGTGGGGGCGATCAGAATCACACTACCAGTCCCTGAATTGCGAACATCAGCGGAAGTGACAAACGAAATATCCGAGCCAGATGTTAACGAGATATTGCCAACGCCTGCAGCTGCCGAGTAAGTAATATTGCCGCCGATGGTAGTAGCTCCGCCGGAGGTCGCACCAAGATTGCCGCTCGTGCCTGCATTTGTGATCACCCCTGCAGCCGTTGTCGTGAGGGTTGTGGCAGCATTCAAAGTGAGATTGGGGGCCGCGCCAGCACTTGAGCGTGTAATCACTCCGCCAATCGATATTGAGCTTGCAGTGCTTGTCACACCCATCGCGCCGCCAGTTCCGGCATATGTAATCCCCGCTGTCGTCGTCACAGTCCCAGGAGCTGTCAATGTTACATTGCCAGTGGCTGCCGCATTAGTATGGCTGAGTGTTGCGGCTATAGAAATCGTCCCTCCAGCCGTCAGGGTGGTATCGCCGCCGGTACTCGCATTTGTGATGACACCGGCTACATTCTCTATAATATTTCCAACTGCGTTGAGGGTAATATTTCCCCCTGTCGCTAGTGTATTGTTAATCGCCGCATTGACATTGATATTGGCTTGGGCGGTCAGAGTAATGGATCCAGTCCCCGTATTCTGAATCAAAAGAGTAGGTGAAATATTGGCCGCTGTCGAAGTGAGCGAAATCGCCCCATTTCCAGTGATCGAGCTTGTGCCGTTTGTTGTGATCGTACCGGTGGCAAGATAGGTGATATTTCCACTCCCTGCGTTGAGAATAGGTCTGGAAGTAGTGATCGTGCTCGCTGTCGAGGTGAACGCAATATTGCCGACTGCCGCTGCGGGGGTAATTGAAACAGGCTGACTTACAATGACAGTGCCCGCTCCAGTGAGGGCTATCCCCCCCGTCCCATTGTGAGTGATGGCTGACGAAGTGAGGATATTGCGCCCCGCAGTGAACGTAATCGAGCCGGTTGTGGCCGCATCTGTTGTAATCGGATGAGCTGCATTGAGAGTGATATCCCGAACAGCCTGCAATGTGAGAGAATTGACCGCCCCGACTGGCCAGGTGATCGTCCCATTGATGATGATATCGCCAGTGCCGGCAAATGGACCGCACGTTCCGTCAGAAGTTGTGATGGTGACATTTGTTGCGCCTAGCTGCGCATTAAGTGTAGCGACGTTGAGAGTTCCAGCGGCAACATTAGATGCATAGGTTGTCGCAGAAAATCCGCAATTGCCCAGAGCAACACCCACTGTTGCGGCCGCAATGGTGATTTGAGTCGGATCTAAAAGAAGTCTCCCTGTTTTCCCGTTCTCCGCGGTTGTGAAAACTTTCCCTTCAGGGATCAGCCATTGGGGGCTTGAAATTTCGACAAAGCCTCCATCGCCGCTAGCCTTTCCCCCCTTCGCAAAAACCTCTCCATAAAAATGGGCCGCTTCGTCGCCCCAAATAATGACTCTCCCCCCGTCTCCCCGTTCGATCGCGTCTGCTGAGATGCGAGAAGTGGGAGCTCCATACGTTCTCTTCGCATTCGCTATGAGAGGATTCTGTCCCTGATAATCGCCGCCGACAAACACGTGTCCGCCGCCGGTTAAACCATCCGCATTGCAAAGAGACTCTTCGGCCAGATGGACCCAGTCGCCCAATATCCAAATATCTTTCGCGGCTATGTCTCCAGCTTGTGTAGCCATCGCGGCGGGAGTTTCTCTTTTAAAAGCACCCGAGAAAGGGTTCTCGGGATCGGTGTCTTCCCAGCGCGTTTGGATATAGACAGTTTTGCCCCCGAATGAAACGGCCTTCGTCGCGAGAATCCCCGCCGAACCATTTTTCGCCTGCATTGAGCCCCGATTTTCTACATTGGGGCCGACGAGAAATAGATCGCCTTCTTCCGCATTCAGATCTCCTTCATTGAGGACGATGCCGTCTAAGTCTCCCGAAAATTGGAGTTTCCCATTTGCAAGATAGAATTCATTATTTATGTCCAAGGAAGAGGCGATAAAGGATGCGGTGTGGATCGAAGCTTCTTTGCCGACGAGGATCCCATTTTGATTGATCAAGACAACTTGGCCATTCGACTCTAGCCTGCCCATCAACTCGCTTGGGACAGCAGACATCACGCGGCTCACTGTTGAGGAAGAAGAATGCGGAAGGGTAAATCGGGCCGTCTCATTGGCTTTGATAGAAAACTCGTCCCAGTTGATGATCGATCGATCGGATGCTACAACCTCAAGGAGCGCAGGAGAGTGGATAAATTGGGCCTCGCCCTGCTCGATTGACTGTCCCGTTGGAAGTGCATAGAGGGCTTGGTTGATTAAGAGGAGCAAAAATGGGAAAGTTTTCATACTCATTTTTTTTAACACAAATTTCGATTTACAAGAATTAAAATTAATCGACATCATGTCACTCCCAAATTTGGAGGTATTTATGACAACTTTTGCAATTGGACCGAACACACGGCCTGAAGATGCGATGTATTGGCACGTCACAGGCAAACATCCCCACCCTGAAGTAGACACGACAGAACCCAACTGTATGAACAAAATCGTGGAGTGGGTACGCGATGAGACAGTGCCTCTCTATAAAAAAATCGGGATGGCCGCGCTCGGAATCATAGCCGCATTGGCGCTCGGGTTTGTGATTGGCAAAAAGATTTTAGTGTGCGCTGTTGTTACTGTGATTACGCTTGTCTGGGCTAAAAGAGAAACCAATGTGCTGAATCAAAAAGAGGCAAAGATGGTTGAAGAGGCGCAAGCTGCCGCGCGTGCGCTTGCAGAGCAAAATGGCTCTCTCGCAAGAATCAAAGAGACCTTTGGCGGAGTCGAAGCGTATGATGCAATCCCAAATCTCGACTTAAGAGAGCGGATGGGAATCGCTGGCAATATCGACTTCCTGCAGCCGGATGATTTAGCGGCGCCGGTCATGAAAGGAAATGACAAATTCGGCAGACCTTTCATAGCGATTCGCGCCACCCATCGCAATGGGAATCTTCGCTGTGTGTTAGTTGCCTTCCAAAGATTTACTGAAGGAGGCCTCTGGGTCTATCAAGGGTTAAACGGGCAGTGGGAAGATGCGCTGGATCAAACCCGCATCAATGAGATCCGCCAGATTCGGACGAATGAGCATCCCAACTTCGTCATAATTAACTAGTCATAGGGGCTCCTGGATGGGCCCCTTCTCCTCCATTGACTTTTCTTCCGGTTCCTCTTAAGATTAATTCCAACTTTCTGAGGAGTTTATGCTTTCACAAGAGATCCGCCGCGCTTTTTTGAACTATTTTAAGAGCCAAGGGCACACCATTGTCCCCTCTTCCCCTGTTGTCCCCCATGACGATCCGACCTTGCTTTTCATCAACGCGGGGATGAACCAATTCAAAGACGTCTTCCTTGGCCAGTCAAAAAGAGATTATACACGAGCGACCACAACGCAAAAATGTATCCGAGTAGGCGGCAAGCACAACGACTTGGACAATGTGGGCCACACCTCAAGACACCTCACATTCTTCGAAATGCTCGGGAACTTCTCCTTCGGCGACTATTTTAAAAAAGAGGCGATCGCCTACGCGTGGGATGTGACCCGCAACGTCTTCGGCTTCGATCCAGAAAAAGTGTGGGTCTCTGTCTACAAAGACGACGATGAGGCGTTTGCCCTGTGGGAAAAGCATATCTCTCCAAAGCGGATCGTCCGGTTCGGCGAAAAGGAAAATTTTTGGGCGATGGGCGACACCGGTCCCTGCGGCCCTTGCTCTGAGCTTCTCTATGACCGCGGCGAAACTTATGGGCACGCGAAGAGCCCGAAAGAGGACCTCAGTGGCGAGCGGTATTTGGAGTTCTGGAATTTGGTCTTCATGCAGTTTTCTAAGGACGCCTCGGGCAAAATGGAACCGCTTCCGAAGCAATCGATCGACACAGGCGCAGGTCTAGAGCGGGTCGTATCGCTCCGCATGGGAGTCAACGATGTCTATCAAACAGATATTTTGCGCTCTTTAATCGCTCAAGTCGAAGAGATCTCCGGCAAGAAATACGAGGGAGAAGCCTCTTTCCACGTGATCGCCGACCACATCCGCAGTTTATCCTTTGCGATCGCCGATGGTGTCCAGCCCAGCAATACCGACCGGGGCTATGTCCTGAGAAAAATCCTCAGAAGAGCAGTGAGATACGGGCGAATGCTAGGACTGCAAAAGCCGTTTTTAGCGCAAGTATTCCCGCGCCTCCTCTCTCAGATGGGAGAGGATTTCCCAGAATTGAAAGCGGCTCGGCATAGAATCGAGGAGATTTTGACCCTCGAAGAGGAATCGTTCATCCGAACACTGACCCGCGGCGGCCAGCTGCTCGGACAAGGGATAGGAATTTCAATGGCCATTTTAGAGAAGCTGTATAGAGAGAATAAGACACACGTGGGACAAGATAAGGAAAGAAAGAGGGATCCCTTTCCGAGGGAAGGGATCGCGCGCGCCCTTGTATTTGGGTTTCGACAGC
>JANPFC010000036.1:0-11894 GCA_031423235.1 Chlamydiota bacterium
ACCATTCGCCTCACCAATATGGACAATTTGATAGCAACAGAACATCTAATTATGCGGCTAGATCCAAAAACAGAAATCCAAACCCATCTGAGATCGAATAAAGACACCGTTCTCGCAGTAGCCGACTTTATGGCCCGGGCGGTCGATGAACAGGATGAGAAAGAATCGGGAGTTCCCATTGGACCCAAATTGGACATGGCCGCTTCAACCGAGTCAGCCGTTTCAGCCACTTCAATCCTTTCAGGAATGCGGGACGAGTACTTTTCCGGCGCAGCAGCAGCAGCCGAACCTCAATAGAAAATTGACGATAAGGGGTCTTCCCTCTAAAATCTCGAGCTATGGTTCAAACCCTTATCTTTCTCCTTTTCTTCATTAATGCCAACAGCTCCGAGGTCGAACTGTTTTGTGACTATGCCTGGGAAGCTAAAGGACAGTCTTGTTTTCCCTTGATGGAGGAAACACCAACCAAAGATCTTCCTTTAACTATCATGATTCGACGCAAGTTGTTAGAGCGCGGAGATGATATTCGGAGCTGGGAACTCGATGTCTATGAGCCGTTGCTCAGGAGCGGGAAAAACCCCATAGCAGAAAAAACCAAATATTGGATGTTTTGGAATCTTGGGCCTATGGTTGCCAAATGCGATTTTTCTAAGGCGGCAAGCGAAAAAATGGTGCTCGTTATGTGGGAGCCTCCCACCGTCCAACCAGAGCTCTACGACCCCAAAACTCACGCCCGATTTGGGAAAATCTTCACCTGGGACGACGATCTCGTCGACAATAAGAAATTCTTCAAGATCCACTACCCCGCTTTACATCACAGAATTGAAAATATCCCGTCGTTTAAAGAGAAAAAGTTTTGCGTGATGATCGCTAGAAGGCTTACCAGCAGACATCCAAAAGAGCTCTATTCCAAGAGAAAAGAGACAATCAAGTTCTTTGAAAAAAAACCGGCTGGCGAGTTTGATTTATACGGATTCAAGTGGAAGGAAGGGAAATATAAGAACTACAAGGGCCCGCTCCATACAAGCAAGCTAGAAAAGCTCAAAGAATACAAGTTCTCCATCTGCTATGAAAATATGTGCGATGTGAAGGGCTATATCACCGAAAAGATGTTTGATTGCCTTGCTGCAGGCGTTGTTCCCGTCTATTGGGGGGCTAGCAATGTGGCAGATTATATCCCTGAAGGGTGCTTTATCGATAGAAGGCGCTTTGCCAATAACGAGGAGATGTACCAGTTCCTCAAAAAGGTGACTCAGGAAGAATATCAAGCGTATCTGGACAAGGCAGCTGAATTTCTACTCAGCGATCAAGCCAAAGTTTTCACAAACGAGTATTTTGTCGATCAGCTTCTCTCGAAATTATAGGAAGATACTTCTGGATCGTTAGGTCTTGGACCTGGTGGAGTGTTTCAAAAAAATCGGGATGCGTCTTTGAAGTTTTAGCTCTCCTACCTAAACAAAACTGCTCAGTTCGAGCCCAATAGTGGTGAATACAGACTTGATCTGGCTTAAATGTTTTGGAGTCATATTCGGGTTTTAGCTTTTCCGCAATATGAATGAGGCAAAAATCAACCGCCTCAGGGCGGTGGATGCTTTTCACTAAGATATTCCAGGGATGGTCGTCATTTGCGCGCCAGGTGAGCTTCTCAGTAAGAAGTTCCCCCTCAGCAAGCTCTTCCACCTCTGAAGTTCCAAACACTCTCCAGTGAATGCAGACCGTTCCCTTGCCACGCCTTTCTGCGGTGCTTAGGAGTTTATAAAAGGCCTTTACCCCATTGCCCGGAACGATGAATTCGTCGATATCGATCATCGCGACCCATTTCGCCTTTCCAAGCGCCCGATTTTTAAGACAATCATTATACGCCCCTATCTGCGCTCCGTTCCAAGGGGCATCCATAAATGGGCCTTGGACAATGTGGCTCGGATCAGCTGATTCCCATTCGATCAATTCGACCGTTCCTTCCTGAATATAGGGCTTCAAAACTTCCATAAAATTGTCGGTGCTGTCGTTGTTATAAAGATAGAAGCGGGTCACGCCGAGAACATCGCGGTGATAGGCCAACCACTCTTGCATCCAAGGCGCTTCGTTCTTAAAGATCGCGCATATTGCAAGACGGTGTGGGTAGGATGGTGAGGATGAGCAGGCAGCTAAGATCAGGAAAAGGATGAAAATTTTTTTCATATCGGGACATTCTGCCATTTTTGCCATTTGACACCAATCCTTTTTGCCACTATTTTTTTACCTTTAAAAGGAACTTGCAATGACCACATTCGATCAAAATACGTTGAATCTCCCAATCCGCTTAAGACGGAATCGAAAATCTGAAGCGATTCGAAAAATGGTGCAGGAAACGCACTTGACTCCGCACGACTTGGTCGCTCCATTATTTGTGATCGAAGGAGAAAAAAAACGGGTGGCCATCGAAAGCATGCCCGGCGTTGAAAGACTATCGATCGATCTAGCTGTCAAAGAGGCCAAAGAATTGTATGAAAGAGGGGTTCAGTCCGTGGCCCTTTTTCCCGTCATTGATCCCAGCCTTAAAACTGCAGATGCACAAGAAGCGTGGAATCCCGATGGACTGCTCGCCAGAACCATCCGGGAAATGAAGTTCGCCCTGCCCGGACTGTGTGTAATGGCCGACGTGGCGCTTGATCCATACACTTCGCATGGCCACGATGGCCTTGCCAATGAAAAGGGAGAAATCCTCAATGACCCCACAATTGAATGCCTTATTGAGATGTCCCTAATGCAAGCAAGAGCGGGAATCGATTTTGTCGCACCGAGCGACATGATGGATGGCAGAGTAGGCGCGATTCGAGAAGCTCTGGACGAAGAGGGATTTGATCAAGTGGGCATTCTCGCGTATAGCGCCAAGTACGCATCGGCTCTCTACGGCCCATTCCGGCAAGCAGTGAATGCCAAACTCGGCTTCGGCGACAAGAAAACCTATCAAATGGATCCCGCAAACAGCAGGGAAGCTCTTTTTGAAGCGGCGCTTGATGAGGAAGAGGGGGCCGATATCCTGATGGTCAAGCCCGCAACGCTTTACCTCGACATCGTTGCAAAATTGAGAGCGCAAACAATGCGCCCTATAGCGGCCTATCATGTTAGCGGAGAATATGCGATGGTTATGGCAGCCCACCAAGCGGGCTGGATCAATGGTCCTAAGGTCTTTTATGAGACGCTGCTCAGCATCAAAAGGGCAGGCGCAGACCTCATTTTCTCCTATGCCGTTAAACAAGTACTCGATCAAATGTAAAGCCGCTTTACATTACAAAGGTTTTGGCGGTCATAGTTCCACCGCATCATCGAAAGTGGGTGAAACTTGTCCAGGTTTGGGATGAAACCCCTCGATGATAACGGCCTGCCTGAATACTCCTGAACTCTGTTCAGATTGCTCGATGAAATGCTGTAGTTTGTGAACGGAGCTAATCGCAAAGGCCGATACTTTTTGAAGCCCCTGAGCTAATCTATGTGGACTTGATGGCTGAGTGTAGATAGAGAAAAAGGCATCGTTCAAGTCTGAAAAAAAGTCCCTCTCTTCCATTGGAGCCAACTCGTGGGAAAAATTTTTGCAATTCAAAAGCGTGAAGATCACATAGTATTTCAGGTAAATGGTGAGTGTAAGTTTTAAGGCGTTCCTTTCTGTTTCCGTCTGAAATTCATACCCCGTCAGTTCTAGTTCCATTTCTCGGATAGAATCAATCAGAGAATCGGCCCAGCCTTTGACCGTCCCCCTCATGGCCGCATCAAAAATGGGAGAAATAATCGCTGCTCCAGGAATTTCTCTTTTAAGCGATACTTTTAGATCTTTTGGATCTACCTTTTTTAACACCAACATATATTCATGGAGCGATCGCATCGTGATATTCGCCATCATATCTGAATTTCTGCCAAGGAATTCAACGCTTGCTTGTATTTGAGGAAGAAGCGCTGTCCGATTCAAAAGGGTAAGCCCTTTTTCCAAAATTGTAGGGAGCATCTTCAAAGAAGATAAGCTTGTAAGCTTGCTGGCAATCTGGAATGAGTTATCGAGACAGTACCGATTGCAGATCATTTTCAATGTAAGAGGAAGAGTCGGGACAAGTTTTCTTTCTCGAAAGGACTTCTTTATGACAGGAACGAGGAATTGCGAGTTGTACCCCGCAGTTTGACAGATTGCCTTAACTAGATGGCGTGGAATATTCACAAATGGGGCAAGGTATGGGAGAGCAGCCTTAACGATTACCAGATCAAAAATCTGTCCTATCCAAAGAAACTTAACCATATTCACTGCATAGGAATCGGTGGGAGTGACTCTGTCTACTAACCTAATCTCGCTTCCCGCCAATCTAAGCCCAACATAGCCGCCTAAAATGGTTCCAACGGCCCTACCTGCCCATTCGCCAGCAGCAGCTAAACCCTCCACTTGCTGCTCTTGTGAGAACACAACGGTCTGAAAAATGGCAGCAGAGGCAGCCAAAACCATCAGATCCTTTCTATTCACTCTAAGCGAATAATTCCCGCCAACTACAGTCCCACAAGCCAAAGCAATGGGGCCTAATCTTTGGCACAATCCGCGGGCGACGACTTCTCCGATGGCGCTTCCTGCGAGGCCGCCAGCGGTTTCCGCGGCCATGCAAGCGGCGATTCTGCCTAAAATACTTTTCCCAAATGGTTTTACTTTTTCGACCAGTGGGAGAAGAACTTGGTCTGTGCAATAGCGGGAAGCGTGCACAAACGGGCGATAAAAAAAGAGACCAAAGGCATTGATACGCATATTGCTAAAAAATTTTAGCCGAAGAACTTAGATCAAAAGTAATTTTTATGCAATTGGATCAGAGGATCTTCTATAAGTTTTGCATTTTGCATTCAGCGTTTTGCGTTTCTCAGTAGTTGTATCTTTCCCAATAGAGAGTTGGGTAGAGCTGTTTGCCGGTGGCGGAAACGGCGCCGCAATCGCGCAGCCATGCAGACATCGAGTAGCCAATGCGGGTACGGCTTGATTTGTTGAGAAAGAGGTCGAGGGGCATCGTGATCGAAAATCCTTTGTCGTAATAGCGGCTGCCGTTTACGACATCATTGGCATTGGTGAGCGTATACCAAAGACCGACGCGAAGACCGCTGAAGAATGTGCGCCCCCCTTCAACTCGTATTCCTTTATCGCGGGCGAGAAACTGCCCCGCGCTGACTTTGAAGTCGAGATTTAGCGGGCGGTATTGGTAGTAGAAATCTACGAAGTATTGGAAGCCTGTGTAGGGAAGATAGATGGGGCCTTCATTAGTGAGTTTGCGGATTTTACGTTGAAATCCAATCCCATAATAGCCCCGCTTAAGGAGCGTGGCTGTTTGAAAACCAATGGCCCAATTGACGTTTACAGGATAGTAGAGCGCCTCGAGGGCAACGCCAGCGTAGGCCGCCTCAAAATAACCAACGGCTAGGCGGGAAAACCAGCCTTGGCCCATGTTCCAGCTCTTTTGCAAGTAGGCAAGATCGAGATGGAACGTGTTCGATTGATTATAGAGAATCGAATCGGTGCGGACGTTGATCAGGCGGGATGGATTGATGAAATCCTGGCTGTCGATGTCGAAAGCGCTCGATTTCGCGGTGTAGGTTCCGCAGATGTTGTAGTAGATCTCATCGAACAGATAGCCTTCAGGGTTCAGAGCAAGACCCACCTCGTATTTAAACTTGCCGCGGCTGCTGCCGAGAAAGGAGCGGAACCAGGGACGGAAAGTGAGGATCCAAATCCGCTTCCGCCTTTGGTAAAGGAGCGCCGCGTCGTATTCGCGCGGTTTGGATGAGACCTCTTTTGGCGGTGCAATGACTAAGAATTCATTTTCGCCAAGCCGGCCCGCCGCATAGCGTCTGAGATCTTCGAGACGGTACCGATATTCCTGGACTGGGATCCCGTCTGCTTCTGAAACGACCGTGACTGAGGAAATATTCGAGGGGGCGAGGGCGGCTAAGACATACTCAATGCGGCTTCGGACAACCGCTTCATCGCGGTAACGGACGTTGACAACTTTCATCCAAAGGCTGTCATTGCCGCATGGGCCCGGGACGAGAAAGAGGTTATAGAGATCGAATCCCTGTTCTTGGAAGGCGAAGGCAAGCTCTTGTGCAAGTTCCTGGCGGCTCCGGAGTAGGCCGATGGGCTGGGTATCGACAGGCGCGCAATAGGGAGCCGGATCTTTGGTTTTGGCAATAAGCCCTTTCGAGGCCCCCAGATTATAGTTAAGGGCGATGCTTCCTGCGTAATCTTCGCCTCGAACCGTACTTCCAGATAGGCGAATCACATCCCAAAGGGTGAATTGAAGCCCTGCATTGATCCGGTTTTTCACTTTGCGCCCACTGGGATGCTCGTGGGTGTGCCGTTTGTAGTTATTTGCATCGTATTCCGCAGCCAGGGTGAGGTTCTTTAGGAAGGAGTCGAAGGAGCGGAAGGGGGTCCAAGCAGCGCCGCCGTAGAATCCGTTGATGCGGCCGTGTCCCCAGCCGAGGGTCGCCTCAAAGTTCCAAGCGAGGAACTCTTTGGTTCCCGCTACGTAGAAAGACTCAAAGCGGCACGTGCCCATAAAATCGTTCCATCCGAGTGCAAAATCGGGGAGAAATGAGAAGCCGTCCTCTCTGCGCAGAAGGATGAATTTGATGTTGGCGGCACGTTCCGCCGAGTCGCCAAATCCCAAATGGCCGAAGATCCCATCGAGCATCCCCTTGTAAACCCAGTAGTTGCCTGTAGTCTCTATGTGGTTGAAAAACTGGAAACCAAGGCTCCAAATGTGGTAAGGAGGCACGTACGCGAAGCCAAATCCGGCCACGCCAGCATCAAATGTGCGGGCCGATGGCATGGTGAAATAGCCGCCTTGAAGCTGATAGTTAATTACGACGGGAAGGCGATCATAGACTTGCTTATTGATGATCTCGACCATTTCCAGATCGCGGAATAAGCGCTCAGCAGGCGATTCTTCAAAACATTGAGTCTCTTGAGAGAGGAGAGAAAGAGGAAATAAGATGAGAAACGGCCATTTTAACATGAAGGTCTAATATCAATGTATTTTTTGAACTTATTGCAGGCCATGGAGGGTCCGTCGAATGTGAGAGCGTAGGGCTCTATATAGTTTTCTTGCAAGAACCTTTTCGCCCTTTATGGATTCTTAAATTGAAGATTATTTCCATTCTTCCTATACTGCCTGGATGAACTTAGAGCAATTTTTGGAAAATAGAGACATGGCTTATTTAAAAGACTTTCGCGAGCGGATTCAAAATAACGATTATCCAGGCTTCTTAAAGATCTGGGAAGAGTATTGCTACGGAGACCAACCCGATGGAGAAGAGATCATCGCGGTGTTGGAGAGCATTAAAGCGTCAGACCTTGCAAAACCCTTTGGCGTCCATGTCGAAAGGATCCTCACTTTATGGAGAGAGCTCAAAGATACCAAACAAGCGCATGGAGCATTAAGGTTGATTTTCGATCTTCAGACGACAAATAGCGAGGAGCTGGCCGATTTAGCGACTAACTATTTGAGAGGTCAGTACGAAAACGATCCCCTTTTGCTCGAAAAACTGAGACTGATCGGCCTCCGAAATAGAGAGCGCTTCCAATCCGCCATCCGCAATTTCGAACTCTTGACCCACATGAAAAAGGGGAACTACGTTTTCCATACCGGCGGCTGGGGCACAGGCGAAATCATCGACTTCTCTCTAGTTCGCGAAGAATTGTCGCTCGAATTCGAATACGTGATCGGAGCGCAGCATTTATCTTTTGAAAAAGCGTTTAAAACATTGATTCCGCTCCCGCCTGAACACTTCTATTCTCTCCGATTCGGCTCTGCAGACGCTTTGGAAAAACAAGCCAGAGATAATCCAAGCGATACGATCCGCCTCCTCCTTCGAGATTTGGGTCCAAAAACAGCTGCGGAAATCAAAGAAGAGCTCGCCGATCTCGTTATCCCAACGGATGATTGGAACAGATGGTGGCAGACAGCAAGAGCCAAGTTAAAAAAAGACACAAAGATCGAGTGCCCAAAAGAATTGAAAGACCCTTTCAAGCTTTTAGCAGAAGATGTCCCGCATGAAGTGGCTTTACATAAGGCGCTTGAGACTAAGCCAAGCGTTAATGCAACGATCCAGATGGTTTACACATTCTTGCGCGACTTTCCTGAGACATTGAAAAATGCCGAGTTTAAAGCCTCTTTAGAGGCGAGATTCAAGGAAGTTCTGACTCAGGAACAGCTTAACGACAGCCAGAAATTGCAGGTTCTATTCTTTCTGCAAGATCTCAACATCGCTAAAGTTGCCGAGCAGATTCAGCAACTCGTCACCCATCTTCAAACATCAGCCGACGTAGTCCGCTCTATCAGCGTAATGGGATTCCAAAAACGGGCTCTGCAGGAAATCAAAAAAGTGAAAAAAGATTGGCAGGAGGTTTACCTCGATCTACTTTTCACTGTGGATCAAAATCTCTTAAGAGATTTTATTCTACACGAGCTCGACTCGCCGCAAACGAAAGACGCGCTTAAGCAGAAGCTCAATTCTTTGCTCATCCACCCCCTCTCGTTCCCTGAAGTCTTCATTTGGTATTTCCAAAAAATCATCGATAAAAAATCGAAGCTCCCATTCTCAGAGCCGCAAGGGAAAAACCGTTTCTTTGAAGGGATCCTCATTATTTTGGACTTCCTCGAGCAGAAACCGCAGCATCGGGATATGACGAAGAAAATCATCGCTCTCTTGACCTCGGATAAATATAAAATCGTCCGCGATATATTTGAAAATTCGAGCTTAGAAGAGGTGAAGGAATACCTTCTCCTATCTACAAAATGCGGATCTTTGACTGACCATGACATCAAAATCCTCCATTCGCTCGCGGAAGTAGTTCACCCATCTCTTACCCGGATCAGAAAGGACAAAGACCGCTCTTCTACAGAAGAAAACGTCATTTGGACAACTCAGGAAGGGTATACAAAAACCCAGCTCCGCATCCAGCAAATTGCCACAGTTGAAACTGTCAGCAACGCGAAAGAGATTGAAACAGCGCGCGCACACGGAGACTTAAGGGAAAATACTGAGTTTAAAGCGGCGCTTGAAAGAAGAGACCGTCTCCAGTCGGAATTGAAGTTCCTTTCTGACCAAATCAACAAGGCGCGGGTTCTCTTGCCAGAAGACGTTCTGGCTGATGAAGTGAGTGTTGGATCTGTTGTCCATTGCAAAGACTCTAAAGGGGAACACCTAAAGTTTACCCTCCTTGGGCCATGGGATGCCGACCCAGAAAAGCACATCCTATCGTTCCAATCAAAACTCGCGCAAGCGATGAAAGGACGCACGGTTGGAGAGAAATTCGATTTTCAGGGAGAGATGTTTACAATCACGGATATCGACAATTACTTTGATCAGAAACAGTAAATCCCATATTGTGAGGGGACACAAGGTACATTAGACCTCTTGCAACCTTAAGGGTTCGTCGATTTCCGGGATTATTTTGGCCGATTTTCGATCAAATGCCAGGGGCAATATACTGATGTCGATATTACCCCTGGCATTTGAATCGAAAATCGGCTCAAAAGAACCCGGAAATTGACAGAACTTTAAGGTTGCAATAGGTCTTTTATGTCGTCCCCTCCAAATAATCCCATAGCGCAGCGCGAACTCGTCATTGCAAGCACAAACATCCATAAAGTGCGTGAATTCAAGAACATGCTGAAGCCCTTAGGCCGCTTTGATCTCCTAAGTCTTTGCGATTTCCCCGCCTACGTCCCCCCCGAAGAGACTGGAGCAACGTTTGAAGAAAATGCGACTCTAAAAGCTGAGCATGCTGCCAAAACCCTAAATCGTTGGGTGATCGCCGATGACTCAGGCTTGGTTGTGCCTGCATTAAGCGGAGCGCCAGGCGTCTACTCAGCCCGCTACGCAGGCAACGATGCAACCGATTTAGAAAATCGGAAGAAATTGCTCGAAGAAATGATGCACCTCCTGGACGATGACAGACAGGCGTTCTTTGAGTGCTGCATCGCGTTAGCCTCTCCTGAAGGATTAAAGAAGTGCGTTCGCGGGACTTGCGAAGGGGTGCTTCTCACAAAAGATCGCGGGGGCGGCGGCTTCGGCTACGACTCCCTATTTGTGAAACACGGGTACAGCAAAAGCTTCGCCGAACTTGGCGATTCAGTTAAAAATCGGATTTCCCACCGCCGTAAAGCGCTTGACAAGTTGGCTCTATCTTTAGAGTCGATCATGAGCGTTTAATGTACTATCTGATCGATGGCTATAACCTGATTTTTAGCTTGATCGAATCCAAAGATAGCCTCCAAACTCTCAGAGTAAAAATCATCGCCGCCCTGCAAAAGCGATTTACCGTCAAAAAGATTTCCGGGATGCTCGTTTTCGATGGGGCCCACCGTAGAGATGAGGAGAGCGGCCTCACCTATTCAAGCCCGCTTATCATCGCCTACGCACCCAAAGGGCAAACTGCCGATGAATACATCGTCCAACAAATCCAACTCGCTAAGAATTCCAAGCTGATCACCGTCATAACGAATGATAAAGGTCTAGCCAGACACGCCAAATCGGCGGGCGCTAATGTTCAGGGCAATGATGAATTCATCGAGTGGCTCCATAAAAAGAAGAAGAAAACAAGCAAGCAAGAGCCGAAAGAAACCCAAGCGAATATCGACCGCCTCCTCAAGATTTTTGAAGAGAGATTGAAAAACGAAGATTACTAGATAGCTCATATTCGCCAACTTAGGCGGGATTGAAAGCCGCCGAAAATCGATTAAAAAAAAAGGGGGCGTATTGGTTTAATATCGATTTTAGGCGTTTTGAACCCGCCCAAAAACCGCTTCTTGAACTAACTTCTGTATAACGCCAACACATTCTCCCTACTTGAGTCTTTTTTTATAGTTAAATGCCTTCAAGACCTCTTCGGCCATTTTCGTAATTTTATCCCATTCGGGAGTATCTATGAATTTGGTTGGCCAATTATTTGCATCGGCAAAGATTCTGAATTCGCCACGGAATTGTTTCAAAATCTGATATTGGACCTCCGTAATCCCAAAATCTTTATAATTTTCTAAAATAGAATCACATTCTATAAAGTATTCATTAACCGTGTCATCAAAATCATCAACTTCGGGCCCTTCTCCATTAATCCATATTCTCTGTTGAAATTTCTTGCTTGCGATTCGTGTGAAAATCTCGACAAAACCTTCGACTATTTGCTTTTTAGCTTCTTTTGATAATTTCATAATTAATCCTTAAATATAAAATCCGTGATGGGAATATGGGCCTCTGGAGCTTTTGGGTTTATAATATTCCCAAATTTATCAAGTGTTTTGCCATTTTTTTTATAAATCACGTAAGGTTGCTGTTGATGGGGAAAAGGGCTATGGGGCTTTCCTGGCATAACTCTGATAGATGTATGAGTATGTTCTGGATGGATATAAATCATTCCGGCCCCTTTATCCGAAAGACTGACTCTAAAATTTGCAGGAATACTTTCTGGTCTAGAAAAAGTTGAAATCCCTGTTTTATGGATAAGTTCTCTGCACTGAGCTTCTGACATGAATCCTTTATATGGTTTTAAAAATTCCTCAGCTCTTTCAAACAAGGTAAAAGATTCTTGCATTGATAGAGTCAGGTGCTGGTATTTTGTGCCTACAGCTGCTTCCAGTTTCCCGGCTTGCTTTAGTTCCAACACCTCTCCTGCAGTAAATCCTAACTCTTCAGCAAAAAGGGCTGTTTTTTGACCTGTCTCGATGATCTCAGCAATCTTTACGACATCTCCAATCCCAGTCGCAGTTTCAAGAATTAGAGTCTCATGTGCAATTTGAAGATTTTTACAAACAGCGGCGAGTTCTTGTGCACCTTTCACTGTCTTAGTTGCAACTTTGGCTAGAGCTCCGGGAAGAAGGATATCTACTCCA
>JANPFC010000037.1:0-20096 GCA_031423235.1 Chlamydiota bacterium
CTCTAGCGAACCCTGTTCGCGGGTGGTGAAAAATTGGGGCAGCGGGGGCTTCCCCCGACTGATTTTATCAGATTTACTATCCGCCGCTTTTGTAGTATAATTACACAAAAATTAAATGAATTATTATGGCCGCAGCTTCTAGCAATTTTAAACATCCTTATAATGAACCCCATCAAAGAATGCTAATCCTGTCTTGCAGGGGCGGAGGAGGACATCAAGCCGCTGAAGCTGCTATCTCTTCCATTTTCGAATCGGCCTTCGAAATTCAAAAGATGTACCCAATGCAAGAGATGCGGCTCTGCCGACGCCCTTTCATAGAAGAGTGCTACAATTATTTGCTTCAGAAGGGGTGCATCCGAACAGCTTCACTTGTCGTCCGTTTAACAGCACCTATTTTTTCTCAATTTTCCGATAAATGCTCTCCACTCAAACAAAGGCTTGAAAGCCGTTTGGACGAGTTCAAGCCAGATATTATTGTCTCTGTAGCACCTCTGATCAATGCAGAGGCTATTCGCGTAGCCAGTATCAGAAACATTCCCTATCTATTGGTAACAACCGACCACCATGTGGGGAACTGGTTTCCTGGCGGGAGAAAGGTTGCGGATGGGGAATACCGCCGGCTTATAGTAACAGTCGGCGCAGATCTTCCTACTTCCAAAGGTCTCTTGAGACAACAGGGCATTAAAGAAGAGAGCATCGAAGTGACCGGATTTCCTGTCCGTAAAGAATTTCTCGAGGAAAAGCCTGGAAGAATAGAGCTTTGCGCTCGCTTAAAGATCCCTTATGATAAAAAAATTATCCTCATCATGATGGGGGGCGCAGGTTCTCCCAAATCTGTAGCCTACGCCCAAAAACTTCTTCAAAGCAGACTGTCCCATAAAATTCACGTTGTTGTCATTTGCGGAACAGATAAAGAGTCCTTGAGCGCCCTTCAGCAAGTCCCATCCCCTTTATTAACCCCGCTAGGGTTCGTAAAAAACGTTTCCGATTATATGTCTGTAGCCAATCTTTTGATTACGAAACCAGGACCCGGAACTGTAGCTGAAGCTGAACACCTGGGAGTCCCCATGATCATAGATCATATCGCCGATCCAGTGTTTTGGGAAAAGCCGATCCCAGATTACGTAGAAAATCAAAAATTAGGAACTGTGGTTTGGAATGAAGATGAAATTGTCGAAACAGCAGCCCAATTAATTAGACGAAAAAAACACGCGCCCACCGTCAAAAACCCTTCCACTTTTGATAAGAGAATCGTAACTTTGGTAGAAAAATTATTAACAGGATCCGCTTTGTAAAGCGGATCCTGAAATACACTATTTCTTGCTCCAGCCAGCCCACTGCAATATTTTTACAATCGCAAGTGATTTGACGAGGTCGCCAATAATAAAGGGCGCGATGCCGAGAGCAAATGCCTTGCTGATCCCAACAAAAGTTGCGAGATAGCTAGCTCCGCAAAGGTACACAATCGCATTCCCCGCAGCCAAAGCTCCAACTGCGCTAGCAATCGTGCTTCTTCTTTCCGCAATATAGCCAACTACGAACGACGCAACAAGGTAACCGATAAGGTAGCCACCTGTTGGGCCAAAGAAATGGTGGAAACCTGAGGCTCCGTTAGAGAAGACGGGCAGGCCAAGGGCTCCTTGTGCCAAAAAGGCAAAGGTCGCGGCGGCTCCGCGTCGCGATCCGAGAAGGGCTGCCATCAAGAGAACCGTTGAATTCTGGGTCGCGATGGGGACCGGCGTAAACCAAAGGGGAATGGAAATATGCCCCGAAAGGCAAATGACAAAGCTCGCAAGTAGCACGAGGGTGAAATCGCGGGCGGTGTTTCTTTCTAGCGTCAGTGTTTGCATAGGCTCTCCTTGTAAATGGGGTTCCCCAAAAAATAAAGGCTTATGATGAATGGCTTTGATTTTTCTTCCAAGGAAAAAAATCGGCAGATTTAAAGAATGGAAAAGACTTTCTTAAGAATCTATAAATAAGACAGTTACACCGCTCTTTACACGGCTATTAAAATATGTTATAATAGTAATACTAACAGGTGCAAAATGACAACAACTAACGCAATTAATCAAGCTGATTCGATATATACCGGAAACAACCAGCAGGATGCAGCCGTAGAAATAGTTCAAAAATTGATGAATGAACTGAAGGGGCTTTTACCCTTTCCTGAATATACTAACCCGCCAAGCGCAGCCTGGGTGAAGGCAAGCAAGCAGCTTACCTCTATCGAAAGTCAAATCAAGGCGCAATTCTCAGTAATGGGCTTTCAGCAAGATGCAGCCGAGGAATGTAGAATGCATGGCTGGAATACTCACACATTCCCTTACTACGGAACGGTTATCGACCATATATTGGGTTCGGCATTGGATTTTGTAAACGGGCATACTCCCCCGCAAAACTATGGTGGAGCTGCTGACTACATGTTCGAACTTCTAACCAGCCTCAATACCGAAATGACTTCAAAGCCTCAGGGCTAACCATCTCCTTTTCCTTCTCTATGTGCTAAAAACAATTCGGCTAGCTGAAAACGGGTGACCTCTTTGAGGTATGCTTTAGGGTCTCCCCCCATTAAATTGAGAAGACCGCTTAAATCTGTAGAATCAATCACACCGCTTAGACGCTCGAGTTCTCTTTCCCTATCCTGAGCCGGTAGTTTTTCTAATTCATCGAAATATTTAAATGCAGTCTTATAGAAATTCTCAAGCTGACAGTATTGAACGGGGAAGCGCGTCGCGTTTATCCACATCTTCATCGCCTTCAATATTCCCGCACTTGCAAAAAGGGCTTTTATCTCATCGATTTTAATGATCTTTCTCGTGAGCAAATGGAGCATGGCAGCAGGTGTTGTAAAGATATAGAGAAGAGCTTGATAAGTCATGTTCGCTTCTCCATCAGGTAGATGGCCCTGGCTAAGAGCCCCGTCATTATATCGGATAGCCTTATTCACAAAACGGTCGAAACCGCGAGAGCATTCAGCTTCAAAGTATTTAAAAAATGCCTCTCTTCTTAATTCAACGCGATGGGCAAATCGAATGGTGTGCCCGAGTCCATAGAAAAAAACAACCGGATCGCCCTTCCTTATAGGATGGATCGCAACAAAAACTGTCCGTTCTGGAAGTCCTTTCTTATTGTAAATACCAAATGCTCTGGTATTTGGAAGTGAATCGTTGCACATGGGAACTAGCCCCCTGGAACGGGTCGCATCCATGTCCTCTAAAACATATTCTGCATCTCTCGATCTTTTTTCCATTTCCTCTAATGAAACAAGACCCATAGGGACATCGCCAGAGCCCTCGCGAACATCGCCTAAATACTCCCCAACCACCATCCCTGGCTTAAAATCTTGCCCCGCAATAATATTCCATCCAGCAGCCGGATGTTTTTCCAGAACAAGGATAGGTGGATTCTTGGAAAATTCATCATAGCGCGCTTCAAGGCTTGGAGGTAATAAATCGGGTTCGCGCGCTCTTTTTTGCCAAAGCTTCAGCCATTCTTCAGGGCTTATTCGGCAGTCTTTATCGAGAAATATGGCGTCAGTCAGCCGTTTAAAATCACGTCCATCTCCTTTGACTATATCCCCGTTATCGTCTCTATAGAATACGACTTGAGCTTCAGGTTTTAGCGCTTGCATTTGGCGCAAAATCGACACATAACTGCCCCCGCACCGGTCGGGCAGTTGCTTTGCTCCACTTTTTAGGAAACAGAGGATCATCGCATGATTGCCTCGAACGGCAGCATGATGAAGGGGGGTTGCACCCGATGCATCTTGAGGATCGATCTTGCAGACTTTCGTGTCGATTAAAGTCTTTGAACACTCTAAACTTCCTGTCATTGCGCACAAGTGGAGCGGATGCAAGAGCATTTTTGTCGCTACATCATTTACCCGTTTTGCCCCCTCACTTGGATCTGAGACCCAAGTTCTTAGACCATCAACATCATGGGAAAGAATGAGATCAAAAGTGCGGAGAGCTTCGTCTTTTCCTCGATTATCTTCAGGGAATAACCGATTTAAAACAGTTCCGTACGGTTGGTCTGCTGGGTTTAAGGGAGCTGCCATATTATCCTTTTAATGTATCGATAATATGTTTAACGAATGGAATCGGATCAAATCCAGGAGCCGTATAAACCTGGCTTACTTTCTCGCTAATAAACCCATCCTTTGTGGCATTCTGGATGAGATAGGTGAATAACCGTGAATATCCAGGGCTGTCTGGGAGGTCAACTAAATAAGCATCCATCCAATCGCCCTGCGATCTTCTGGCAATTTCGGCCAATTTCTGTTTAAAGGCATCCAAGGAACAACCAGCAAGCGCTTCAAAATCGTCCGACTGAATAAATTCCAAAAGTTCCTCTTGAGCTGCAACGATTGCTCCTTCCGATGATTCGATGTGAACCCCATCTGCAGCTTCCACTTCATCTGCATAAGCGATCATCTTTTTTGCTAAATCATCTACAAAGGCAACTTGGTCAAGGGATTCATCAAAAAAAACCTTAGCCGCACTCGTTAAATGCCCTTGGTTTTCAGCCGCCTGAAATAATTCGGCAAACAAAAAACCAGTGGTATTTGCAAATGCTTGCTTTGGATCTCCCTTTGCATCTGTATAAATAATCTTTAGCGCAGTTCCCAAATCAATCACGTTCCCAGCTAGAGGCTCAAAATGTTCAGACTTTACGAAGTCCATAAAATCGGCTTTCGCCTTAGCGATCGCTTCGAGAGAAGGGGGGATTTTAGCTGGTTGGAAATGGATGGGTGCTAGGGCTGCTACTGACATTGGGTACTCCCGGGTTATAAATTGAGGGAGAAGATTAAATCAGTCCGATTATAAATTTCAACTAAAGATCCAATTAATACATGGTGAAATGAATTGTGGATCGGCGTGGGTCGACCAGCCAGGCATTGGGGAAATAAGCACGGCCCCTTTCTTCCTTAAATAACAGAATTTGTCATGATCGGCTGTGACTTTCCTCCCCGTAGAAAACCTGCGGTGGATGGCCATGTCGTGTTTTAGAGTAGAGAAGCGCATAGCGTAGGTGTTTGTCGTAGATGGAGTGGTCCGCCAGTGGCAGGATGGGGTGACGAAAATTTCCGATTTGAGCTTCGGGTAAGCAGTGTATTTGTCGCTGTGATCGTATAGCGTCACATAATCGGCATCGGTGGAAAACCCCTCAAAAAGGACATCTACCCAGCCAGGACGATGGATGTAGTCGTCTTCAAGAAAATAGATGAGGGTGTCGGGGTGGAGATCGAGCTTTTCAACGTGTTCGAGCATTCGGAGGAAAGAACCAGATTCGGTCCCCTCTTTAATATGAATGGCTTCGTTTTGAATAAAGTGATCCCCTGCTTTGACCACATCGAGAAAATAGGTGATGCGGACGCGTGAGTCTGCTGTTTCGAGGAGATTCCGGTGGCACGCCTCGCGGCTAAATCCGGGAGGGCGCTGTTTTTTTGCAGAGATTGAAGAATAAGTGCAGTGGCGCACAAAAACTTCGATGGACGGCTGAGGAGGGCCCTTCGAAGTTTTGCGTTTAAAAAACATCATAAGCTGGGGAGCATTTTTTCAACTTGCGCTAAGAGAGTTTTCCCCTCTTGGTGCGTCACTTGAGCCATCGCTTCGGGAAATGGGAGCCATTTTCCGTCGTGGATTTCTTGCGTTTGCAAGGCAACGGTTCCACCGACTTCTGCAATGAAATAGGAGACCTGTTTGAACACGCGTCTTCTTTCGAGAATGAACGTGTACGATTCCATCAGGGGCTCTTTATGAAGGAGATGGACGAGATCGAGGTTCGTCTCTTCTTTCAGTTCGCGGAATGCCGCTTCTTGGGCCGTTTCATTGTTCTCGGCGTGCCCTTTGGGAAATCCCCAATAGCCGCTCCGGTTATGTTGAATGAGAAACACTTCCCAATAACCGTGCGCCTTCCTGAGAGGGATAACACCGAATGATTCATCTTTTTGCACTGTTAATTCCCTTTATACGGCGCGAAAACAAGCGTCGAGTTATGTCCGCCAAATCCAAACGAGTTGGAAAGAGCTGCTGTTATTTTGTGCGGTTTCGCCACATTCGGAACGATGTCTAGGCCTTCAAGGGCAGGCTCCGGATTCTCGATGTTGATTGTGGGATGCAGCATGCCGGTCAGAATCGCTTTGATCGTCGCGACAGCTTCGAGGCCGCCAGCTGCTCCTAAGCAGTGGCCGATCATCGATTTCGTCCCGTTGATTTTAATTTTGTTTGCTTGATCGCCGAAAACTTTTCGGATTGCATTGATCTCGCAAAGATCGCCAGCGAGTGTCGAGGTTGCATGGGCGTTGATGTAATTGATCTCTTCTTTAGCGATGCCGGCAGCTTCTATCGCATCTTCGATACAACGGCCAACCCCTTCGCCATCTTCGCGAGGGCTGGTCATATGATAGGCGTCGCAATTGATCGAGCCGCCGAGATATTCAGCTAGAATGGGGGCGCCGCGGGCAAGAGCATGTTCGAGCGTTTCGAGGACGAGTACGCCGGCCCCTTCTCCCATCACAAAGCCGTCTCTTTGGGTATCCCATGGACGGGAAGCTTTGGTCGGGTCGTCATTCTTGGTGGAGAGCGCGCCGATCGCGACAAATCCTGCGAGGCCGATTGGATTGATCGCCGCTTCTGCTCCGCCGCAAATCATCAGATCGGCTTTCCCTTGCTGGATCTGTTCAGCTGCTGCATGAATGCAATAATTTGAAGTAGCGCAGGCAGTTGAAATGGAATAGTTAGGCCCCATGAACCCTAGGTCGATTGCAAGGAGCGCGCCGCCCATATTGGTGATGATGTAAGGGACGAAAAATGGGGTGAGCCGCTTGTAGCCTTTCGTGAGGATGGTTTCGACGCCGTCATAGAAAACAGACATGCCGCCCATTCCGGAGCCGATGAGGACGCCGCAGCGCTCTTTATTCAGCTTGCTAAGAGCCTCTGTATCGACGCGGGCGCTCTCTAATGCTTTCTTCCCAGCAACCATCGCATAGCGGATAAATGGATCGACTCTTCGGGCTTGTTTCTTGTCCATGTACTCGCCTACGTCAAAATCTTTGACAGATCCGGCAAATCGGGTTGGATATTCTGAACAGGGGAACTGATCAATCGGGACAATTCCACTTTTCCCCGCAAGAAGCTGATCGTAAAAATGATCTACGTCGGTCCCAAAGCAGGACACGATGCCCATTCCCGTTACGACAATCCTTTTTTTAGCCATGCAAAACCCAATTTTATTTTTCAGTATAGATATCATACCAAAAAACGGACTGTCGGGCAATGGCAAATTCTCAGGCGAGGGGATTCTAAAATTAGGTCTTTTAACAAGAGGAATGCATTTGCTTAAGCCCCTGGGAACCAGGGGCAAGCAAATGAAAATGGTTATCTAAATCGACGCTTAGGCGGTCCCCAGCTCTTCTTGCGAGGCTTCATTGGAGACGGGTTGAACTTAGGTTCCATGCCCGGAATGACTGTTGGAGTCATTTTCTTACCAGTAAATCTTTCAATTTGCTGGACCGTTCTCAAATCGCGGTGTGCTGCGAAAGAGAGAGCAACGCCTGTAGCGCCCGCTCTGCCTGTTCTACCAATCCTGTGGACGTAGTCCTCAGCGCTCATAGGTAAGTCAAAATTGATGACGTGGCTGATTGTCGGAATATCGATACCGCGCGCCGCAACGTCAGTTGCAACGAGAATTCGGATCGCGCCCTTGCGCATTGCTGCGATAGTGCGTGTTCTCTGACGCTGGTTCATGTCTCCGTGAAGAGCGCCTGCTGGGTGCCCATCAACGCAAAGCTTGTCAGCAAGCTGGTCAGCTTGGTGCTTAGTTGCAGTGAAGACGATTACTTGGCTCAAACCCTCATCGGTGAGCAAATGGTCGAGAAGACGGTACTTGTGGTCGATATTGTCGACTGTGTGAACTTGCTGATCAATATTTAATTGAGCGGCTTCCGAAGGCTCGATGTCGATTTCAATCGGATTGTTCAAAAGACGTCTTGATAATTTGAGGACGTTCCCCTTCAATGTCGCAGAAAACATGAGTGTTTGGCGATTTTTTGGAGTGAGGGAGGCGATGTGCTCAACTGGCTCAACAAATCCCATATCGAGCATCCGGTCAGCTTCATCGAGGATGAGCATTTGGACGCGGGATAGGTGGATGCGGCCTCGTTCGATGTGGTCGATCAAGCGGCCTGGTGTTGCCACGAGAATATCGTACGGTTTTGAAAGCTGCTTATTTTGTAATGGGTAGGGCATGCCGCCGTAGACGCATACAGTCTTGATGTTTGGCAAATGCTTGCTGTATTTCGCAGCTTCGTTAGCAACCTGCATAGCAAGTTCGCGCGTTGGAACGAGAACGAGGACTCTAGGTCCTTTTCCTGGAACCGCTGGGCCTGCCAATTTATTTAAAGCGGGGAGCATAAAGGCAGCTGTTTTCCCAGTTCCGGTTTGGGCAGCAACTTGTAAGTCGCACCCTTCTAGGACTTTAGGGATTGCTTTTTCTTGAACCGGCGTAGGAGTTGTGTGGCCTAAATCGGCAATAGCTTTTTGAATTCTTTCATGTAATAGATCAAATGTCATTTTCTTCTTATTGTTAAAAGGTTAGCCAATCGCGGGCTTGGAGACTTCGATGTCAAGATCTACGATCTTGCTCTCTTTCCAAAGCCGCTCTAAACAATATCTTTCGCGTAGGCCGGGGCTAAAGATATGGACCATGACTTCACCATAGTCCAAAACTGCCCAATCTCCTGTTCCAAGCCCTTCGGCGTGGAGAGGATCTTCCCCTCTTGCATCGAGCTCATCTACGATGGCCCGACCGATGGAGGAGACATGCCGATCGACATTCCCTTCAGCGATAAGAAGAAAATCAGTAATGCTAGAAAGCCCTCGAACGTCAAGGGCCAAGATGTTGAACCCCTTACGGTCGTAAACGACCTGGGCAATAATATTTAGTGTCTCGATAGGGGTTCTACTCATAATCCGCAAAATATAAAGTTGGGCGAATATTTCAAAAGCGAAATTTTCAGCATGAGTATAAGTTATTGGCGGTGATGGTGTCCAGCCCTTTCTAATAAATCTATTCTCAAGAAAACCATATACGAGAGCGGAGTCCCCTGATAAAAGGAGGCGCTCCCCAGGAAACCTAAGCCCCAGAGGGTGAGCGGGACGAGGGGAAACTGGAAAATATATCCAAAATCTAATTTACCTACATCGGATGTAAACTCTTCTTTTTGGGCAAATTCGGCCCGCCCAAATAGGACGTGTCTATCGCGAATTTCTATTGCAGACTCTAAAAGAGCCCCGTTTAGGGTTCGTCCGGGGCTGTGTATATTTTGTCCCCAAGCTGCCGTGGTTTGCCAGTTGCTCGCAGCCCAAGCTTTGTTATAACTGATCGATGCGGTGATCCGCTGGATGTCCACATCCGTCTCTAGCTGATCAGGGCTTTTTATATTTCCATAACTGACTTGAGCGGCGATATTTGCCGTTGGGTTGATCGAAATGCGCCCAGAATAAGAATCAAATCGAGGTTCATTAAAGCCCCACCGATGCTGATTGGGCTCTCTTCCTGTAAACACCGACGCATCGAGTTTAAGCCAATCGTGGACAAACCCAAGAGTGGCGACGCCAAAAACAATATGGGTTGAGTCGAGCGAGTGGTGGGTGATGGGCGCTTCTGGGTTAAAAAATGCAGAAAAGCGGTGAATAAACGCGGGGGGACCAAGAGCAGGCTCTCCAGGCATTCCAAAATAGGCAAATAGCGAATTATTTCTATTCATCCGGATTGTGTAAAGACCCGCCAATTCCATGAGAAAGTTGTGAGGGTGCTGCCTGTTGATCAATGGCGTTACTCCGTTGCAGGTTTCCCCTGATTGCAAAAGGAGTGGGTAGCCGTTGCAGCCAATTGTTGCCGGTTCCAATGAAATCATGCTGCGGAGCGCGAACGTCCCCATTCCAATATCTCTTTGCGCAGTGAGCATGAACATGTTTTCGCTGAAAAATTTATCGCCCCCATGACTCCCCCCTTGATGGTCATAGATCGCCATTAAATATCCGTGCATCATTAGAATCCAGTCGCCATAAACGCGATGAATTGAAGGCATTTGCGTGGAATCGGGGATCCAGCTAGTTCCAGTCGCATCTCTGTCCATTGGATAGGTGCCGTACATCCCATGCATGTTCACCATGGCAGAACAGGAACAGGCAAACAGGAGAAAAAGATATTTCATAGATACAAACCGTGGTTGTGGATGTACTCCAGGGCCTTTGCAGGGATCAGATGGCCGCAATACAGCCCCTTCTTCAGGCGCGCTCTAATTTGCGTGCTTGAAATTTGGATTTCACGAGGGGCAACAAGAGGCGGAGCCAATTTAATGAGTTCCTCCGTATCCTTCCATTTATCCAGATGAGCTGCCGCCTCATCGGAGAGGAGGAGTCTGAATTTTACACCATCCGCTTGCAGCGCGCGGAGTGTTTCGATAGAGTAAGAGGGGCCTCCCCTATCTAGCTCAAGCGTTGAGATTTTGAACTGAGGAACATCGAGAGCAAGCTTTAGCATAGCTAGGCGTTCGTGAGGGGTTCCAATCGGCGGCGTTGCTGTTTTGAATGGGGAACAAAAGGCAGGGCAGAACAAAACCTCATCCAATTGATGGGTCTCCATCAACTGGATAGCAAGAGCAATATGCCCAAAATGGATGGGATCGAATGAACCGCCGAAAAATCCAACTTTTTTCATATCAGGAATAGTAGTTCTCTATACTTTGGCAAGGGCCACATAGCATTGTCAACTACCATTTCTAATTGATCGACGAAAGAGCGGAGTTCACCCATTTTTGGAGCGATGAGATCGCAATAGATCTTCCCCTTCCCTTCCCATCCCATGTCGATGAGCTGCGATTGGAATTTTTTAATTTCCGCTGCAGACCGGATCGCTTGGTCGATGAGAGGCTCTTTAATCCCCCTCAGCAACATATCTTTTTGCGCTACGGGCAAGATTTGCGTTTGGAAGATCTCGATCATTAAATTCGCTTCGATTTGCATCGTTTTCACATACTGCTCAACCATCACCTCATAGCGGCTGTGCAGTTCGGATTCGTTTAAAATCCCTTCGTAAACGCGGACGCTTTTCTTTTGGATGAATTGATCAAATGCGTGGAAACTTTTCCGAATATTGGGCAGTCCCCTCTCTTCAGCCTCTTTTTCCCACTCGGGAGAGTAATTGTTTCCGCCAAAAATGATCTTCTGCGAAGCTTTGAGGTGTTTTTGCAATACAGGCAAAGCCGCTTCAAATAGAGCCTCTCCATTCAATGTTCGGTCGCCTACCGCGCTCGCGATTTCATCCAAAATAAGCTGCAAGCTATCGGCCACAATCGCATTGATTACAGTGATAGGCAATGCGCAGTGAGCAGAGGCGCCAACAGCCCGGAATTCGAATTTATTTCCTGTGAATGCAAAAAACGAGGTCCGGTTTCTATCCGATGGATCTGCTTCATGTCTTGGAATTGCCATCAAACCGAGATCAATGGTCCGCAGCGTAGTCTCTCCCCTCTTTCCATGAAGAATCCGTTCAACGATCTTTTCTAATGCATCGCCTAAATAGACCGACAGAATTGTAGGAGGCGCTTCAGAGCCGCCTAAGCGGTGGTCATTGCCAGCTGAGGCGATACTTGCTCTCAGGAGGGCCGCATGCTCATGCACAGCGCGAAGAACGGCCGTTAAAAGGGTGATAAATACGAGGCTATTTTCTTGCGGATCGAGGAGATTAAGCCCAGTATCTGTGGACATAGACCAGTTGTTATGTTTGCCCGATCCGTTGATCCCCATGAAAGGTTTTTCATGCATGAGGCAGGCCAGATCGTGTTTCAAAGCAATTCCCCGCATCAATTCCATTAGGAGAAGATTGTGATCCACTCCGAGACTTGCCCGTTCAAAAAGGGGCGCCACTTCGTGCTGAGCTGGGGCCACTTCGTTGTGGCGCGTCTTAACTGGAATGCCCAGGCGCAAAGCGGCGTCTTCGAATTCGCGCATGAAAGCCATTACACGGTCTTTCACCGCTCCGAAATAGTGATCCTCTAACTCTTGACCTTTGGGCGATTTAGCGCCGAAAACTGTTCTGCCAGACAGGAGTAGATCGGGCCTTAGTAAAAAGAGGCTCCGATCGATTGCGAAATATTCTTGTTCAGCGCCCAGTGTAGAGAAAACTCTTTCTGCAGAAGTTCCGCAAAGTGCGAGAAGCTTCAATGCAGCCATGTTCAGTTTATCTTCAGATCGGAGAAGTGGAATTTTATGATCGAGAGGATCCCCTTTCCACGAAAAAAAGAATGAGGGAATACATAGAGTCATCCCATCGCCCCCTTCCCACAAGAATGGGAAGGCAGTTGGATCCCAAGCCGTGTATCCCCGAGCTTCATGGGTAGCTCTGAGGCCGCCGGATGGGAAAGAAGATGCGTCGGGTTCGCCGCGGAGGAGCTCTTTGCCTCGGAATTTCTCTACAAACGTTCCGTTAGGGCCCATGCTTAAGAAAGAGTCGTGCTTTTCTGCGCTCCCATTTGTGAGGGGCTGAAACCAGTGGGTATAGTGAGTGGCGCCATGTTTCATCGCCCAGTCTCTTAAGCCTTCAGCGACTACATCGGCATGGCTCGGATCGAATTTTGCTTTTCCGTCCAATACGTCGAGCCAATTTTGGGCGGCGGATTTGGGAAGTTCTTGAATGAGGCCGCGGTGGAAAACGCGTGTACCGAATTGAGATGAGTGTTTGATTTGCCCTGATTCGGGTAGAGATCTGCTTCTTTTTCCGATGTTTCGAGTGGCTTCCAGTCGTGCGTTCATTGAGATCTCCAGTTTAGTTGGAAAATCTTGTCAGAACGGTCGACCTTTGTCAAGTGGGAGGAAGCTAAACGCAAAACGCTGAACGCAAAATGCAAAACTGAAGAGAGAAGGTTCTTGGCCTCTCTACTTCAGTTTTGCATTTTGCGTTCAGCGTTTTGCGTTTGGGCTGTTAGCCTTCGAGGGCGGCGATCTTCTGCTCGATCTCTTGGATCGCGCCATTCGCTTTCTCGAGACGCTCTTTCTCTTGCTCGACGAGCTCTTGGAACTGCATCGCTTTCTCAAAGTCAAGACCCGATCCGCCCAACGCTTTGCGGTAGACTTCGAGTTGAACTTTGATCTCTTGGCGGCGATCTTTACGCTGCTGCAAGACAAGCTTCAAGTTTTCAAGCGCTTTCTTATCGTCTTCGCTCAAGTTAAGGAGAGAATGTTCCTTCTTGTCGACAATCATGTCTTTTAATGGACGGAACGAACGCTCGATCTGCTGCTTTTCCATTTTGGAAGCTTCGACCTGAGCAAGCTGGCCTTCGATCTCTTCAAACGCTGCCGTGAGAGCATCGAGTTCCATCTTCTCGCCTTGCTTGACGAGCTGAGCGATTTTCTCTTTCAGCGCTGTCAAGAGTTCCCGCTTCTGACGGAGTTTCTCTTTTTCAGCAGCTTCGAGATCTTTCGCTTTCTGCTCTTGAGCTGCCAAATGCGGCTCGCGGAGCTTGTAGAGCTCTTCGCGGAGATAGCGGACATCGTCGCGGTGAAGAGGAACAGAACGCATCTCATTGGAGATCTCATCGATCTCTTTGTTGAGTTCGTTCATCGGCATTTCAAGCGATCTCGCTTTCAATTCGTCCATTTTCACTTGGAGAGCCTGGCGCTGCTCAGAAGAAGCTTGCTTCTTCTCAAGAACTTCTTTCTTGTGCTCTCTTTCGAGAACTTTTACTTTATCCCAACATTCGCTGAGCTTGAGGCGAGTGCGCGTAAAGACAGCGCTATTCAGTGTGAAGACCTTGGCCATGCTCTGCAGACCTTTGATCTCTTCCCGAAGGGCGTAGTACGGCGCGCCTACAATTTCTTCGCCAACAAAATGGCTCGCGATAAACTGGTCGATATCTTTTTCAAACTCGGTGCTGATCGCTTCGATCAACTCTTTGCGCTTGGGGAAAATGTGGTCCCCTAACTCAGAGAGACGCTTGAAGAACTTCGTCTTGAAGCGGATCCGCATGTCGGTCTTGATGATCTCTTTGCGGAGACCATTGAGACGGCTTGCCAATGTATTGAGCAAATTGAGCTCGCGCTGAATCTGGCTGTATACATTTGCTTTCTGACGGATCGTCTGAGAAGCGTCTGAAAAAGGGATCTCTACGGCTGTAGCTAACAGCTGCCCAAAATTGGCGGCGTCGCTCTCAAGCGCTTTAATCGCTAGGTCAATCTGCTCCATCGCAAACGCGCTCTGCTCTTCTAGGATTTCTTTGAGGCGGCGGGCTTCAACTGTGAGCTCGACGTACTCATTCCATAGTTTGGAGCGGATTGCGGGATTCAAGTTCTCCTTGAAAAAAGGGAGAACCAATCTTCGTGCTTCCCAGAACTCCCGAAAACGGGGGCTCCCCTCTTGCGAGATCGAACTGCGCATGAACAGCAGCCCGTGGGCAATTTTCTCCTCTGGTGTCGGCAGAGCAGCCAGCTTTTCAGTAAATTCCCTGAAAAGGGGGCTCTCCTCCCGAGGTTCACGCGGGGAAGTTTCTTGGGGATCAATGTCTGAAGGAACGGGGGAATCTGGGGATGAAATCATATTCAATAGCCTTGAAAAAAATGAGAATGCATCAAGCAATCTAATCCAAAAGCTCTTTTATTGAAAGGGTTTTGTTTTTTTTCACTGATTTCCACCCCTTAGACAGTCCCTTTGCGCAAAGAGATATTTTTCCTTTACACCAGGAAGAGTCAAATGCTATATATACTTGCCTTTCCAGGAGACTTGCATGATTCGGTTGGCTTTATGTATTTGTTTGATGGCTCTGCCTATTTTTGCATCTGTCTTTTCCTTAAAATCACCGCTTTATAAAGAGGAACCAGCCCAGCTCATCGAAGAGCCCTGCGACCCTCTGCCTCGCGCTGTCCTTGAATCGGCCCTCCCTTGCTCCGGGTGCGGAACTTATGTCGTTTCGGCTTCATTTATCTTTTGGCAGGCCAAATTATGGGGACTTGAATTCGCAGCTAAATCATTTATCCCCAATACGCCTGGATCTTTTAGCCAAACGATCAACCAAAAACTCTATGTTCCCGACTTTGCCTGGAAACCTGGATTCAAAGTGAACTTGGGCTACAACCTCCCCTACGATGGATGGGATCTCGCAGCTGGGTGGACTTTTTATCACGAAGAGTGCACGAGCCTGAAAAAAAACTTTGAGTCGGTGGTATCTCCTGAGGGAATTGGGATCGTTCCCCTATGGCACTACCCTTTCGTTCAGATTGCAGGGGGTAATTCTGGCAATCCGCTCCGCTACGGCAACGTCTCAGGAAATTGGGAGATGAATTTCAATTCATTCGATGTTGAATTAGGGCGCTACTTTTTTCCCGAGCAGTCGATCCCGATGCGTCTTAATATTGGAGTCAAAGGGGCCTATATCAAGCAGTTCTATCATGCAGATTACGCGAATGGAACAACGATTCTGGCAACCAACCCAGTCACCGACATCTCCGAGCTTCTCCAATTTGTATCGAGCAGATTCCAGTTTAAATCAGACCACTCGGGCCTTGGACCGCGCCTCGGACTGTCCTCTAAATGGAATTTCTGGAGGGAATTCAACCTCATTGGCAATGGAGCCTTTTCGGTCCTTTGCTCCTTTTTCAACTTACACACCCGTTACGACGATGAAATTCTTCCAACTCCCGGACCTTCTTCAATGAAAATGGATGAAGATTTTCACGAACTGTCTCCTGTTTGCGAAGCGATGCTTGGCCTGGATTGGGGAACATGCTTCTGCAACAAAGTGTTTTTAGGGGCATCGCTTGGATTTGAATGGCAATATTGGTGGTCGGTAAACCATGCAAGACGAAATTACGTACAAACTCTGCCGGGCGAGACATTTGATATGCGCGGAGAATTGCAAATGCAAGGCTTAAATGCGGCTCTGAAATGCGACTTTTGAGGAAATTTATGAAATGGATTCCTGTTTTTCTTGCAGCCGCCGTTTTTGCTAATGATCCGTGCTGCAAACCGAATTGCTGTCCGGAGGGGGCTCTCAATGCACCCAGCTGCTCTTGCAAGCAATATGAAGGGCAATACGGCACTCTCTTCCCCGCAGCCCCTTGCATCGACTCTCCCTGCGCTCCTTGCGGCATGTTTTGGACGGCAGATGTGAGCCTCCTTGCATGGCAAGCGATCGAAGAGGGGTTGAATTTCGCTCTTCAAAATGAACCGCTCCCCATAGTTGCAGATGTGAACGTGAATGGCCATCTTGTCGGGATCGATTTCAACTGGGAGCCTGCCGCAAGAATCTCCTTTGCCGCTGTTTTCCCAAGTAGAGCTTGGGATTCTCAATTCAGATGGACCTATTTCCACACCGATTCGTCTGGAAATGCCAAGGATGCCTCAACAGGCCTCATCCCCCTTTGGGCCTTTCCAAATTCAGCTGAGCAGACGCTGTTTAGCAAAGCCCATGGTTCCCTAGAGATCAATCTAAATGAATTCGACATCGAAATGGGATACAACCCTTTCCTCTCCCCTGCCCTTTCACTACGCTTTACAGCTGGCTTAAAAGTAGCGGAGATTGATCAAACTTTCAGTATGAAATACAGCGAAGGGATTCAAAATCAGACCACCCTCATCGAAACTGCGCATGCGAAAATCACAAATAACGCGATTGGGGCAGGTCCAAGGATCGGATTCGAATCCAAATGGCGCGTCGGCAGCGGATTTTCGCTTCTGGGAACAATTGCCGGATCTCTTCCCTTATGGCATTTCCGCGTTAACCGGACAGATGCCGACTTAGCGGCTTCCGGCTCGACCGAATCGTTCATGAAGGGGAGATTTTGGATTTTCCGCGCTATCTTAGAAACCTCTCTAGGATTGGGTTGGGATACTTGCTTTGGATGCAGATGCCAATACCCATTTGGGGTAGCAGCTAATTATGAATTCCAATACCTAGCCGAGCAAAACATGATGTATAGGCTCGTAAATCCAGGATTAATGAGTCAAGTTTTCCAAACACGCGGCGACCTTCACCTCCACGGAGCTACACTCAACTTTCACTTCGGTTTTTAAATGAATAAAATTCTACTTTCGCTTCTTATCGCCTCTCTGCTCTATTCTCAAGACTGTGCATACCTCCCCTCAGCGAGGAGATGCACCCTCCCTGAAAACTGCCTTTCCAATTCTGAAGTTTACTGCTCCTTTGATTTTCTCTATTGGGAAGGGACCGAACGGGGGCTTGAATACGCTCTAAAAAACACCGATTCATTCTTCCATCAAGATATCGAGATTCATGAACCCAATTTCAATTTCGAGCCGGCCTTTAGAATTGGAATTGGAACCCACCTACCTCATGACAACTGGGATCTCGAATTCGCCTATACCCGGTTCTATAACACAACATCCGACCACGTCAATTCCGGAACAGTCGGAGGCATTCAATCTGTATGGACAAGCTCAACCGCATTTCAAGGGAACAATCTGCGCGCACTTTGGCAAGATGCGGACGCTAAATGGAAAATCCACACCCACTTTTTCGACCTCTCCTTAAAGCATAGACTTTGCATGAGTTCGTTCATTACGCTAGAGCCCTCATTCGGCCTTAAAATGGCCCTCTTGCAGCAGCGCTACTCGGTCTATTATGAAAATGGGAATACTGCAGCTCCCATCCAGTTCATCAATAGCACCATTGCGATGAAAAACCGCTCGTTCAATTTAGGACCCGCAGCCACTCTTGCGACGCGCTGGAATGTGTGGGATCATTTTGATTTCTTGGGATCGCTTTCAGGATCACTTCTCGCGTCCCATTTCAACGTTGGGCGGAATGAATCGGATGTGATGAGCCTCTCGGGCGCGCTTTCTTTTGATTCGGTGCGAGAACGGGATGAATATTGGGCCTTCCGCCCTGAAGCTACTATCGCTTTCGGATTTGGGTGGAGCGACTGCGTCTGCCGTCCCACCAGCGTGATCCATTACGGATTCAGCGCCTCCTATGAGGCACAAGTTTGGTGGAAGCAGAACATGCTCTTCCGCTTCATTGACGAGACCAATACGGCGATGATTGCGCCGACGCAGGGAGATCTCTTTTTCCACGGACTAACTATCGACGCCTTCGTCGACTTTTAAACGCAAAACGCTGAATGCAAAATGCAAAACGACTCGGGGCTCCGCCCCCGGACCCCAACAGGGGTTTTCTTAAGTTTGCATTTTGCATTTTAGAGATCTTAAGGGACTGTTGCAGGGGACGAAAAAAGCAAGCAAAACCCTCTCTTGGGGGGCCGGGGGCGGAGCCCCGAGTCGTTTTGCATTTTGCATTAAGCGTTTTGCGTTTCCCTCAGTCTCCTTGCTCGAAATCTTGCAAGATCAGCTCTTTGAGTCTTTCTGGGGGATGCTCCTCGATGTTGAGCCAGCGGAATAGCGGCTCTTTCCGGAACCAGGTGAATTGCCTTTTGGAATAATGGCGCGACGCCTTCTTGAAGTTGCTCACAAACGCATGATGGTCTTCAGGTGTCTGCGGGGTGGCTAGATATTCCAATACTTGCCGATAACCAATCGCCTGAGAGGCGGTTGGATTGAGCCTAAGCCCAATTTTCTCCAACTCTTTCACTTCATTGATAAGACCTCTTTGGATCATCTCATCGCAACGCTGTTCGATGCGGGCATAGAGCCTTTCGCGCGGATAGTAGAGAAACCAGCAGCGGAAATCATATTCTTGCTCTTGGAGCTTGTCAGCCTTGGGGAAATCGCTCACCCTTTTTTCAGAAAGGGCCATGATCTCAAGGCCGCGGATGATTTTATGCCGGTCAAATTCAGAAATCGTAGCAGCATACGTTGGATCGAACATCTGGAGCCGCTCGTAGAGCACTTCAGCGCCCAGATCGTGCATTTGCCGATCAAGCTGCTGACGAATCTCTGGATTCGACGGTGGACCTGATGGAGGGCCGTAAAGAAGGGCATGAATATAAAATCCAGAACCACCAACTACAATCGGCACATTCTCTCGGGTCATGATCTGACCAAAGGCCTCTTGCACATGTTTATAAAACTCAGCTACGTTGAACGGTGAGTGGATATCGCAAATATCGATGAGATGGTGGGCGATGGCGGCCCGCTCTTCAGGAAGGGCTTTCGCCGTTCCAATATCCATTCCCCGATAAACTTGCATCGAATCGGCAGAGATGATTTCTCCGCCCACGGCTGCAGCTAGAGATAGAGAAAGCTGGGTCTTTCCGGAGGCGGTCGGACCCGCGATGATGAGGACCCTTTTCTTCTTCGATTTAGGGTTCACCTTCTGCTTTTGCGGAATTGGGTGGCGTGTGAGTACAGCTTCTTTCACTTGTGGAACTGCAAAGCTTCCTTTTCCGAAGAGCAAATGTGCAGGATTTTATCAAATCCAGCCATTTTGATGACCTCGCTGACATCGTCAACTAACGAGTAGAGGATCAACGCCCCCTTTTTCGATTTGAGTTTCTTGGTTGCGGATAATAAAACCCTCATTCCAGCGCTGCTCAAATAGTCGACCCGGGTAAAATCGAGGATCAGATGATAGTGATCTTCATCGATTAAACTGTTGATTTTTCTCTCTAAAATAGGCGCCGATGCGGCGTCTAGCCTTCCATCGATGCGAAGGATCACCCGATGCTCGATCTCCTCTAACTCGATACGCAAACCGACGCCCATTAATACCTCTTATTGGACAATTTCTAAATGGATTCGACGCCCGAGCCTAGCTCCAATCGTCATAGCCAATGTGCGTAGAGAACGGATCACATTGCCTTTGCGTCCCACCACTTTGCCTACATCCTCAGGAGCTACACGGATCTCAATTAAAAGACCACTTTGACCCTCCATGGAACGGATATCGACTTGTTCGGGGATATTTACCATATTTTTGACTATGTAAGCGACAAATTCTTCCATATGTTTACTCCTATGGATGACAGCATAAGAAATGGGACGATTGAATTCAATTCTTTAAATTGATTGGTTATACCGAAGTTGATTCACGAATCGGCTTTTTGGCGGGTTCAAAGCGCCTAAAATCGATTAAAAAAGAAGGGGGCAGTATTAAAACCAATACGCCCCCCTTTTTTTTTTAT